>CAZJDS010000017.1:0-19334 GCA_964544795.1 uncultured Alkaliflexus sp.
TATGATTCTTGGGCACGCCGATTTTGTGCTGAAGGTATTATGGTGTATGCCTTGGATTATCGTGGACATGGTGTATCTGAGGGTAAAAAAGGTGTGGTTAATAGTATTGCTGAGCTTAATGACGATATAAACGCAATGGTGCGTCGATGTAAAAGAAGCTGGTCTGAGATACCCAATTTTATATACGGACACAGTATGGGCGGCGCTTTGGTCTTAAACTATCTGATCAAACGTCGAAATGACTTTGAAGGAGCTATCATCACCTCCCCATGGCTTGAGTTGGTAAATCCACCTTCTGAATTTAAGATAAAAGCTCTGAAATGGTTGGATTTGTTGCGTCCTACGTTGACTTTTTCAACAGGAATTAAATCTGATCAAATGACAAGTGAGTCTGTTAAAAAGCAGGACGCAGATAACGATCCATTAATGCACAGCCGAATTTCAGTGCGACTTTTTAATCAGGTTAATGCCAGGGCACAGGAAATTCTTACCAACAAATTAAATATTAAAGTGCCCATCTTTCTTGCACACGGCTTGGGTGATCCTGTCACCAATCCTTTGACGACCAAAAAATGGGCCGAAAAGCATGCTCCGTTGACTCAGTTTGTTGGATATGAAGGTGCGCTGCATGAACTTCACAACGAACCTGTAGCGGATGCACTGTTTAATGACATACTTCAATTTATTAAAGATCATTTGGGTGATCCCAAGCCTAAAAGTTATTAAGTAATCATTTAGTAGTTGCCATGTTTTCAACTGATTTTCGAACTATAGTGAAGCCACAAAAATCCGAAAAGAAAATAGCTGTAGGTTCGGGCGTTTTTTTTATGGGTTCTTGTTTTGCTGAAAACATGGGAAGTGTAATGCAACAGAGCAGATTCCCTGTGATGATTAATCCACATGGCGTTTTATATAACCCTGCTTCGTTATCCCAGGCGCTCGAAAGTATTGTCGATAATGAGAGTATTGATGAGGAAAAAATTCATTTTTTAAATGGACATTGGCACAGTTTTATGCACCATGGGAAATTTAGTCATCCAGATATCTATGAAGTTGTCCACTCTATAAATGATGCGACAAACCAAGCTCATCAATTTCTTCAAACGTGCGAATTCCTGGTCATCACATATGGAACTGCCTTTGTCTATCAGCATAAAGAGCTTAGAAAAGTTGTAGCCAACTGCCATAAGTTTCCCAGCGAAGACTTTGAACGCTATCAACTGCATGCAGATGAGATTGTGGATTTTTTCAAAGAGACCCTAATCCGCCTAAGAATACTAAATCCAACTATTGAAGTGATTCTTTCCGTTAGCCCAGTAAGGCACTTACGAGATGGGGCTCAAGGCAATCAACTTAGCAAGTCAACTCTGTTATTGGCCCAGGACAAATTGGTCTCTCTTTTTGATCGGGTGAATTATTTTCCTGCCTATGAAATCATGATGGATGATCTTCGTGATTATAGATTTTATGATGCATCTATGCTTCAGCCCAATGAGGTGGCTATTGATTATATTTGGAGGAGGTTTTCAGAGACTTACTTGGACGATTCAGCTCGATCTTTTTATAAGCAGGTTCAAAAGATAGTTCGTGCACGAAATCATCGACCCTTAGGACATGAAAAAGTTCAGCATAGTCTCTTTTTATCCAAACAATTAGAGATTATCTCTTCTTTACTTCATAGATATCCTGAATCTATGTTGCAAGAGGATAAAAGATGGTTTGAAGAACAATTGGATTTGTATGAATAGATCTTTTAAAGAATATAGCGGCACAATTTATTCTCCATTTTAAACTTTGTATGATTTCTTCACATTCTATGTATGTGATTAACAAAGTTTAACGCTCCTTCCATCTCCTATATTTACTCAATTTAAAGCTTCTATTTGAGAAAAATTAACCTCCATTATGCTTTTCTCATATTTATATTTTTCAAAGTTTAGTTTATTTTAGTCAATTTGCTTGCTAATAGCGTCTTGATTTGCTATTTTCAAAGAGCTGATAGGAAGTCAGAAAGTAAGAGATGAATTAGTGTTGTTGGGTTGATTTTCCACAGTATTTCATACCAGTATAAATGTTTTTTTCATCAAACTCTTTTTCTGATATATGGCTTATCTAAATCTCAACAAGTCTAAACTTGTTAACCTTGAGTACTCGTTATACAGAGAGGTGCTTCGCACCAATCGGGCGGGCTCATACTCCAGCACTACTGTAGTTGGTTGCAATACACGCAAATACCATGGAACCTTGGTATGTCCCATAGAACATTTTGATGGTGGACGTTTTGTGCTGCTCTCCGCCTTAGATGTTTCTCTGGTTCAACATCAACAGGTCTTTAATTTGGGTATTCATAAATATCAAGGGAATCATTATGAGCCTAAAGGTCATAAATACATGACCGATGTAGAAGTAGAAACCACACCTAAGCGTGTCTACCGGGTGGGTGGGATGGTGGTTTCAACTGAGATTTTGATGGCTGAAACTGAAGAGCAAGTTCTTTTTAAAGTGACTTTAGAAGAAGCTCATTCTGATACCAAACTTAGATTCAAACCCTTTTTGGCTTTTCGGAATATACATGATCTGACGAAGGAGAATATGACGGCAAATACTCGTAGCACTCCTGTTCAAAATGGTATTAAGATTCAAATGTATGAAGGGTTTCCCTATCTCCATATGCAAGTGAGTAAATCCAATGAGTTTGTGGCATCTCCTGACTGGTATCGAGGCATTGAATATATTAAGGAACAACACAGAGGCTATCCATTTAAGGAAGATCTTTTTGTTCCTGGTTTTTTTGAAATGGAGATCAAAAAGGGTGAGTCCGTCGTTTTTTCAGCATCTACTTTTGAAGTGAAAACAGCAGGACTAAAGGCCAAATATACCCGAGAATTTAAAAAACGAACTCCACGCGATACGCTTTTGAATAACCTTCTTAATTCTGCACAACAGTTTATTCAAAAAAGAGGCAACAGTTATAGTTTACTTGCTGGATATCATTGGTACAATGAACGATTGCGTGATACTTTGGTTGCATTGCCTTACCTTATGGCGTATCAGGAAAACCAAGAGATCTATTTAGATATATTAGATCAGGCAGTTAAGGATATACGTAGTATTTATCTGGCTGAGACCAAAGCGGGTTTGCGTCCAAACATTAAGGATGTAGATGTTCCTCTTTGGCTTTTTTACACCTTGCAAGAAATCGGACAGCTCTATCCAGATATAGATATTTGCGCTCGGTATGGCAATGCCATGAAAGAAATTATTCAATATGCGATGCGTTTGAAATCAGAGACCCTCTCTTTAGATGACTCAGGGTTGATCTGGACTAAAAGAGATGGAGATCCTATGACTTGGATGGATGCGATGGTGGATGGAAAGCCTGTTACCCAACGTCCAGGTTTTGTAGTTGAAATAAACGCATTGTGGTATAATGCCTTGTGTTATTACCATTCTAAGTGCATCAGCAACTCAAATGACGAGCAAGCAGATGAGATTGCTGTTTTGATTGACAAAGTAAAGCATTCATTTATTCAGAAGTTTTGGAATAGTAATGGAAACTACCTGTATGATTATGTAGATGAAAATAAACCAGATACTTCTATTCGACCCAATCAAGTTTTAGCAGCGTCCCTTCCTTTTTCTCCTTTAGATATCGAACAACGAAAGGCAGTTATTGATGTGATTAAAAAGGAGTTGTTAACACCGAAAGGGTTAAGGACACTCTCTCCTTCTTCGCCATTTTATAAAGGAGAGATGGAGGGAACACAAAGCAATAGAGATATGGCTCTTCATCAGGGTTCTGTATTCCCTTGGTTGGCTGGTTTTTTTGCAGAAGGTTATCTTCAAGTGCACAAATCAAGTGGAGTAGGGTTGGTGAAAAAAATGTTAGAGGGGTTTGAGTTGGAGTTGGAAGAACATTGTCTAAGCACTATTTCAGAATGTTTCAACGGAAATCCTCCGCATAAAGGAAAGGGTGCCGTTAGTATGGCTTGGAATGTTGCAGCAGTTATTCGGATTATTAAACTCATCGAAAAATATAGTTAGTCTATGAAAGTACTCATGTTTGGGTGGGAGTTTCCACCACATATTTCTGGAGGGCTGGGTACCGCTTGCTATGGTCTTACAAAGGGAATGTCGCATATTGCCAATTTGGATGTTCTTTTTGTAGTGCCTAAAGCCTTTGGTGACGAAGAAAAAAGCAGTATTGAGTTGATAGGCGCTAACGATATAACTATAAGTAAGCGTAAACTTAAGTACAAGCATTTCAAAAAATCTTTGGACTATATAGAAGTCTCTTCTCGATTAGTACCTTATCTGGATGAAGAAGAATTTTGGAAACATACGCGAAGAGATACGACTGATTCCGTTAAGTTTTTAAATGTAAATAAAAAGGGTAAAGTAAATTTTTCGGGTAAATACGGCGCCAATCTGATGCAAGAGATCCGTGATTATGCGGTTGTGGCTAACCTAATTGCTCAGGAGAATGAGTTTGATATTATTCATGCACACGATTGGCTTACATATCCAGCGGGTATTGCAGCAAAAGAGGCAAGTGGAAAACCATTGGTGGTTCATGTTCACGCCACAGACTTTGATCGAAGTGGTGGAAAAGTGAATCCTGCTGTTTTTGATATCGAAAAACGAGGTCTGGATGCTGCTGATAAAGTAATTACAGTAAGCAATCTTACCCGAAATACAGTTATTGAAAAATATGGAATTCCAGCTGATAAAGTGATTACAGTATATAATGCTGTAGAGCCTTTGGATGCTGTGCGAAAGCAATCATTAAAAAAAGGAGTGAATGAAAAAATAGTTACCTTTTTGGGTAGGATAACTATGCAGAAAGGGCCTGAATATTTCATTGAGGCTGCACATCGTGTAATACAGAAATGCGATAATGTTCGTTTTGTAATGGCTGGAAGTGGTGATATGATGGAGAAAATGATCCGACGAGCTGCTCAGCTTAAAATTACCCATAAGTTCCACTTTACCGGTTTTTTACGGGGTGAAGAAGTCTTTGAAATGTTGGCTATGAGTGATTTGTATGTAATGCCCTCTGTTTCGGAGCCATTTGGAATTAGTCCGCTGGAGGCCATGCAAAGTAATGTTCCTGTTCTGATCTCTCATCAATCAGGTGTAGCCGAAATTCTTACATATGCTATTAAAACCAACTTCTGGGATGTGGATGCTATGGCCGATGCTATCTACGGAGTTATAAATTATCCAGGAATGGCACGAATGTTTAAAAGCCATGGAAAGACGGAAGTAGATTCGCTCAAATGGGAGAACTCGGCACTAAATGTGAAACAAGTGTACGATTCTATTTTGAAAAGACGGTAGATAATTTGTTAACTAAAATTATCCATACAATTGATTATAAAAACTTTACCCATCGCTAAAATTGATATTTATGAAAACTATATGTCTCTATTTTCAGGTTCATCAACCTTTTAGACTACGTCGCTACAGATTTTTTGATATAGGGAACGATCACTACTATTACGATGATTATACCAATGAAAGAGTAATGTCAAAAGTAGCTGAACATTGCTATCTACCTGCCAATAGGTTGTTGCTAAAAATGTTGGAGAAGCACAAAGGAAAATTTAAGGTCTCTTTTTCTTTGAGTGGATTAGCCATTGAGCAATTCAGTTTATATGCTCCTGTCGTACTTGAAAGCTTCAAGGATTTAGCCAAAACAGGAATGGTTGAGTTTTTGGCTGAAACGTACTCTCACTCTTTGGTCTCTTTAGAAGATAATGTTGCCTTTTTAACACAGGTAGAGGCACATTCTCAACTTATTGAAAAACATTTTGGACAAAAGCCAACCGTATTTAGAAATACTGAATTGATCTATTCGGATAGAATGGGAGAGATGGTTGCTGACATGGGATTTAAAGCGATGTTAACTGAGGGCGCTAAGCATATTCTGGGATGGAAAAGCCCCAACTTTTTATACACAAATATTATCAATCCAAGATTAAAAGTTTTACTGAAAAATTATAAATTAAGTGATGATATTGCTTTTAGGTTTGGCAATCGTGATTGGAACGAATGGCCACTTACAGCGAGCAAGTATGTAAATTGGATCAAAAAACTGGATCAGCGCGAAGAGGTTATAAATATTTTCATGGATTATGAAACATTTGGGGAACACCAAGATAAAAGTACGGGAATCTTTGAGTTCTTAGAGGATTTTCCTAAACAAGTGTTGAAAAATAAGAGTCTGAGTTTTTCTACCCCCTCAGAGGTGGCAGCAAATCTGCAGCCCATAGCGCCAGTAAGTGTTCCGCATCCTATTTCATGGGCAGATGAAGAAAGAGATTTAACAGCGTGGTTAGGTAACGAAATGCAGCAAGAAGCTTTTGGCAAGTTGTATTCTCTTTTACCGAAAATAGCCGCTTGTAATGATCCTAAAATATTGAAGGATTGGGATTATTTGCAAACCAGCGATCACTTTTACTATATGAGCACCAAATTCTTTTCCGACGGAGAAGTGCATGCTTATTTTAACCCCTATGAAACTCCTTATGAAGCATTTGTAAATTATATGAATGTGTTGAGCGATTTCACCATTCGCTTAAACGCCTCTGTTCCAAAAACAGATTTGGATCAAGAACTGGCGAACTTAACTGAGATTTTAGCAGAAAAGCAAGAGCGAATTAAGAAGTTGGAAGATGAGGTTAAAAAGATGAGGAAGAGAAGATCTTCTGTTAAGGGTGTAAAAACTGCTAAACCTAAAAAAGCGACATCAAAAAAGACGGTTTAGTTTTTTACCAATTTCACTTGAGGCAATTTGCTTTGGTTTTGTAATTGTGAGAACTTTATATAGAATCAGCGCTTTAAATGTGGGGTGATTGAGATTTTTGTCATTAAGGAAAAATTTAAACGAAACAATAATTAAAAAGATGGTTGATAGCTATTTGAAGCCAGATTACATTTTTGAAGTAAGCTGGGAAGTCTGTAATAAGATGGGCGGAATCCATACTGTGTTGGCCAGTAAAGCCAGTACTTTGGTCGATCAATTTCAAGATAAAATGATTTTTATTGGTCCCGATGTGTGGAGAGGGCCCAATAAAAACCCAGAGTTTATTCCCGAGAATAAAGCATATGCCGACTGGCAAACTGTACTTGGTTATGAAGGAATTAGAATAAAAGTTGGACGTTGGAATGTGCCAGGTAAACCATTGGTTTTTTTGGTGGATTTTACTCCGTTTGTTGAACAACGTAATGAGATTCTAGCCTATTTGTGGAAAACATTTAAGGTAGATAGCCTTTCAGGTCAATGGGATTATGTAGAGTCAGTATTGTTTGGATACGCTGCGGGTAAAGTGATTGAGAGTTTTTATAAATTTCATCTTACCACATCCGATAAAGTAATCACCCATTTTAATGAGTGGATGACTGGAAGCGGTGCGCTATATCTTAAAGATAAGCTACCGCAAGTTGGAACAGTTTTTACCACCCATGCCACAACCATAGGTCGTTCATTGGCAGGGAACGGATTCCCTATCTATGATGAAATGGAGTCTTATGATGGAGATCTTAAAGCCCAAGAGGTAGGTGTAGTTGCCAAACACTCGTTGGAAAGAATGACTGTAAAAAATGTGGATGCGTTCACAACTGTTTCTGACATTACTGCCAAGGAGTGCGGCCATTTTTTAAAGCGCGAGGTGGATGTAGTTACACCCAATGGCTTTGAAAATGATTTTGTTCCAGAGCCTGCAGAGTATGAAAAGAAAAAAGGTGAAGCTCGCAAAGCACTTCTGAATGTAGCCTCTGCTCTTTTTGGATACAAACTGCCTAAAGATAGTTTGCTTCTTGCCAGCAGCGGTAGATATGAATATAAAAACAAGGGAACCGACATGTTGTTGGATGCCCTAAAGTTGGTGAAAGAGCACCATAGTTTGGATCGTGAAGTGATCTGTTTTGTACTCATTCCCGCCAATAGTTATGGCCCTCGCAAGGATTTGATAGATAGATTAAACAATCCCAAAGAGGGAGAGCCCTTGTCCAACTCCTTTCTGACGCATGGGCTTAATGATATAGGTTACGACCCTATTATTAATAAGCTACAGGAAATTCATATACACAATAATAAAGAAGATAAAGTAAAACTTATTTTTGTTCCAAGTTATCTCAATGGCAATGATGGTATTTTTAATCTACCCTATTATGATCTTTTGATTGGTATGGATTTGACCATTTTTCCATCTTACTATGAGCCATGGGGATATACTCCTTTAGAGAGTATTGCTTTTGGAATTCCTACAATAACTACAACTCTTGCAGGCTTTGGGATTTGGGCACAAGAGTACTCAAAGTCAATTGCTGATGGTGTGGCAGTTATTCCTCGTTCAGATCATAATTATTCTGAAGCAACAGCTTTAATTGCGGGTGTAATTGAGAAAATTGAAAAGATGGATCCATCTGCAATAGCACAAACACATAAAAAATCTCAGCTACTTGCTGATAAATTGCAATGGAATAATTTGATTAAAAATTATTATAAAACCTACGATATTGCTTTAAAAGCCATTCACAATCGTCGTGATCAATTTGCCGTATTGCAACATGACCAACGTGTGAAGATGGTGCCCCCTACGTTTGAATTAAAGCCTTTATGGAAGAAGTTAGTAGTTAAATCTAAACTTCCTGAAAGAATTGAAGGTTTACATGATGTAACACGAAACCTTTGGTGGACGTGGAATTATGAGGCAACAGATTTGTTTGATTACATCGATGAAGAGATTTGGAGATCCAATAGAAATCCTATTCAGCTATTAGAAAAGGTTTCTTACAAACGGCTCAATGAATTATGTACGAATGATGAGTTTTTAGAAAAGCTGGACAAAGTTTGCTCAAAATTCAGAGCTTATATGGATCAACCTTTCCCAGAAGGTCCTTCTATTGCATACTTTAGTATGGAGTATGGGATCAATGATGTTTTGAAGATATTTAGTGGCGGTTTGGGTGTGCTTGCTGGCGATTATCTAAAAGAGGCAAGTGATAAGGGAGTAAATATTGTTGCAGTTGGTCTCATGTATCGGTATGGTTATTTCAGGCAAGCACTAACCATGAGTGGCGAGCAAATTGCACAGTATGATATGCAAGAGTTCTCAGGCCTTCCTATTGAGGAGGTTAGAGATAAGGATGGAGCAAAAATATATATTCAACTGGAGCTTCCTGGTCGTGAAGTGAAAGCTGCCATTTGGAAAGCTCAGGTAGGTCGTATTCCTCTATATCTACTGGATACGGACATTATTGAAAATAGCCCGCAAGATCGTGAAATTACCCACATGCTTTATGGCGGCAATTGGGAAAATCGACTGAAACAAGAGATATTGTTGGGTATTGGAGGGGTTCGTTTGTTGGAAAACATTGGAGTTGAGCCTAACTTATACCATTGTAATGAAGGACACGCGGCGTTAATTAATGTTGAACGATTAATTAACTTGGTGGATAAAAAGTTCAGTTATGTTGAATCTATGGAGTTGGTGAAAGCCTCTTCTCTTTTCACTACTCACACCCCTGTACCTGCTGGTCATGATAAGTTTGATGAAGGCATGTTCCGTATTTATATGCGCCATATTCCTGAAAAACTAAATATTTCATGGGAGGAGTTTATGGATTTAGGTCGCGAAGGGACAGGGCCTGACGAGAAGTTTTCTATGAGTGTTTTGGCTGCAAAAACTTCACAAGAAATCAATGGTGTGAGCTGGTTGCACGGTGAGGTGACCAAGAAAATGTTCCGAAATCTTTACAAGGGGTATTTTCCTGAAGAACTTTTTATTAGTTATGTAACCAATGGCGTTCATTATGGAACTTGGACGGCTATGGATTTTCAAAAACTCTATAATGAGACATTTGACGAGGGCTTTTTATCCAATGTTTCAGATGGTTCAAAATGGGCAAAAATTCATGATGTAGCAGATGAGAGAATATGGGAAACCAGAAAGAGCCTTAAAAAGAAACTGATCAATTATATCCGCAGACGAATGGGGTCGGTGATGATCGAACGTCATGAAGATCCTTCGCACATAGTGGATATTTTGGATACCCTTCGCGAAGATGCCTTGACTATTGGCTTTGCACGAAGATTCGCTACGTATAAACGTGCTCATTTGTTGTTTAAGGATTTGGATAGATTAAATCGAATTTTGAACAATCCAGATAAACCTGTACAATTTATTTTTGCAGGAAAAGCGCATCCAGCTGATGGCGCAGGACAAGGGCTGATTAAACATATTGTGGAAATTTCAAGACGACCCGAGTTTGTTGGAAAAATAATTTTCTTGGAGAACTACGATATGAATTTAGCTAAACGTCTGATAAGTGGTGTAGATGTTTGGCTCAATACACCAACACGTCCTTTAGAAGCATCAGGAACAAGTGGAGAAAAAGCGGTGATGAATGGTGTACTTAACTTTAGTGTTTTGGACGGCTGGTGGTATGAAGGTTATAAAGAGGGGGCAGGTTGGGCCCTTACCGACAAACGCTCTTTTGACAATCAAGAGTTTCAGGATGAGTTAGATGCAACCACTATTTACAGTATTCTTGAAAATGAAATTATTCCTTTATATTTTAATAAGGATGAAAATGGTGTTTCATCTGGATGGGTAAAATATATAAAAAATAATATTTCTAAGATAGCCCCAGAGTTTACGACTCGACGCATGATCAATGACTACGGAACTCGTTTTTATGAGCCGATGTATAAGCGAGTAAAATCTCTTCATAAAGATGATTATCGTTTGGCTCGAGAATTAGCTGCTTGGAAGCGCCGAGTTTGGGCAGGATGGGAATCTATAGAAGTTTTGTCTTTAACGACCCCTGACATCGGAATTAAAGAGTTAGGCTTAGGTGAGATTTATGAAGTGGAGGTTGTTCTTGATCTAAAAAAGCTTGCTGGAGTTGAGTTTGGCTTAGAAATGGTAATAGCAGAAGCCACAGACGATGAGTTTTCACCTATTGTTCATATTGAACCTTTTAAAGTAGTAAGTAAAGAGGGCTCAAAAGTTACTTACGTTATGCAATATAAGTTGAATTTACCTGGAGGATTTAAGTTTGGAATCAGACTTTACCCTCATAACGATGCGTTACCTCACAAACAAGATTTTAATTTGGTGAAATGGTTGTAGTGATTTAGTAAATCATTTTAATAAGTGGGGCGTAAGCCGTGCAACATAAAACCCCTTATTCGTTAATTCAATACGAGTAAGGGGGTTTTATTTAATCAAGAATAGGCATAAGAATGTTCATTACCCAGAGGGAATTTAGATTTTATTCATACACGCTTTTTATTTTTTGTCTCTCAAATACCATCCCCGTTCTTGCGGGTATGTATAAAAGCAGTTGATGTTTCATGGGTTGCAAGGGTATGGATTGAGAATAATAGGTGATGGATTTATCCACTCTGTCGAAACCGCCAAATTTAGAATCATCTGTGGTGAGAGAAAGAAGGAACTTCCCTGGATAGACTGGGATCCCATAACAGGTGAATGATTCTGTTGGATTGAAATTAAAAACAAACAAAAGTGGGCCTCTCTCAAATGCCAAAATTTGATCTTTCTGATTGTCTGCCTTCAGATAGAATTCAGGAATATTCAAAAGCTGATGTTTTTTCACTAATTTGATCATCTCCTTATCAAAATCACCCAGCCATTTAAATTTCAGGTTTTTATTGTCGTACAAACTCCATTGACGCCGTGCATGTTGGTAAGACCAATCGTTTCCTTCTCGTGGGAAATCGATCCATTCCGGATGACCAAATTCATTGCCCATAAAATTCAGATAGCCTCCATAACCCGTTCCTATGGTCACCAGCCTAATCATTTTATGCAGCGCAATAGCTCTATCAATGATCAGGCTCTTGTCCTTTTTTTGCATAGAGTGGTACATTTCCTTGTCGGCCAACCTAAAAATGATGGTTTTGTCACCTACCAATGCTTGATCGTGAGATTCGGCATAGGCAATGATCTTTTCTTCAGGACGATGTTGGGTCAGTTCATGGAATAGCTCTGCCACATTCCAATTTTCGTCGCTCTTCTCTTTAATCAACTTGATCCATAAATCAGGAACACCCATCGAAAGTCGATAGTCAAATCCTACACCCCACTCTTCAGGTTTAGCTGTTAAACCTGGGTAGCCACTCATCTCCTCAGCTATCGATAGTGCATTGGGTTTAATTTCATGTATCAGTTGATTGGCTAAGGTTAAATAGGTAATAGCATCTACATCCTCTTGTCCGGTGAAATAATCATCATACGAAACAAAGTTCTTATCCAGCCCATGATGCAGATAGAGCATGCTTGTTATTCCGTCAAACCTAAATCCATCAAAATGAAATTCTTCCAGCCAGTATTTGCAGTTGGAAAGCAAAAATCTGATAACTTCTTCTTTGGCATAGTTAAAGCACCGTGAATCCCAAGCAGGGTGGTCACCTCGTGCACCAGAATGAAAATATTGATGATAAGTTCCATCAAATCGGCTAATTCCTTCCTCTTCATTTTTTACAGCATGTGAATGAACCAAATCCATGATAACTGTTAACCCCATTTCATGTGCAGTATTAACCAAAATCTTTAATTCATCTGGCGTTCCAAATCTTGAAGTAGGCGCAAAAAAGTTGGAGACATGATATCCAAAGCTTCCATAATACGGATGCTCTTGAATCGCCATCAATTGGATGGTATTATAACCCGCTTTTTTGATGCGTGGAAGAATCTGTTTTGTAAACTCGATGTAAGTTCCTACCCTTTTTTCCTCCAACGCCATTCCAATGTGTGCTTCATATATCAATGGAGGCTCTTGGGTAGGCTTAAAATTATTGTCTGTCCAGTTAAATGGTTTAGTTTCCCAAATTCTTGCACTAAATAGCTTGGTCTTTTCATCTTGAGATACTGAGCGTGCATAGGCAGGAATGCGCATACCCGCTCCTTGATCCCATTCCAACCATAATTTGTAAAACTTACCATGTTTAAGTGCATCATTGGGAAGATGGATTTCCCAGACCCCATCTTGTTTCGCTGTGAGTTGGTAAGTTGAAGTGGGTTTCCAATTAGAAAAATCACCGACGATAAAAATTGCTTTGGCATGGGGTGCCCATTCTCTAAAAGTCCACCCATCCTTATGCTTGTGAAGACCAAAATAATTATGTGCAGAAGCGAATTTATTTAAGGAGTCCCATTTGTCATCAATCTCTTCAAGTCGGCGTTTATAATGGATATGTCGCGCTTCTATTTGAAGCGTGTAAGGTGAGAGCCAGCTGTCATAATCAATAAGATTCATTTTTCTGGATTTAATGGTTTATGATCCTATGCGCTTTACTTTGGAATGCCCTTTTTTATCATTCGATCCAAATCCTCGGGGGTGTCAATACCAATGCTGTTGTACTCAACCGTTCGAACGGAGATTTTATATCCATTTTCTAACCAACGCAACTGTTCCAAAGATTCGGCCAATTCAAGGCGAGATGGAGGAAGATTTGTGATCTCTCTCAAAACATCGCTCCTATAGGCATACAAGCCAATGTGAAGATAATAGGGATGATGTTGTAACCACTCTTCTTTTGGATATTGACGTAAGTAGGGAATAGTACTTCTGGAAAAATAAAGCGCCTCGTAAGAAGGGTTAAAAATTACTTTCGGTTTATTAGGATCCCACAAATCGTCGGCTTCTTCAAGAGGTTTTACCAAAGTGGCAATCTCCGTTACAGAGCTTTTAAAGCATCCTGCCAAAGTATCTAATAGATGCGGATCAACAAAAGGCTCATCACCTTGAATATTAATAACTACATCGTAGGCTCTCCCTTCTTCCTTTTCGATAATTGAGAGTGCTTCATTGCAACGATCGGTGCCGCTTTGATGTTCAATGCTCGTCATTACTGCCTTGCCACCGAACTTATTAACGGCCTCAAATATCCTCGAGTCATCCGTGGCAACATATACGTTTTTTAATGCTTTATTGGCTTGTTCATAAACCCGCTGAATCATAGATTTCCCATCAATATCAATCAATGGTTTACCTGGATATCGGGTAGAGGCATAGCGTGCTGGGATAATACCTAATATACTTATGTGGTTCATTTCTTATCTAAGTTAGTCTTGTCAATCAAAGATAGTCTTAAAACTTCAGCTATTTAAAATGTGGAGTTAAAATTTTCCGCCAGACACCCATGCATGCGCTTTGATTATATACTCTTTAGTTGATTTAGGGGTGTTTTAGTATTTGGAATAGATTTAAAATTAGGATAAAAGTTAAATATTAGTTATTTTAAGTACCAATTCCCATTCTCATCTCATGGGTAAAATCCAATCTAAATTATAACTTTGTCACTCCAACTTAATGTGTTAGCAAAATATTAGTTTATTGCAGCATTTTTTGATTAATATTTGTCATTTACTAATCTATGATTGGTTGGATGTGATACTTGATTTAATTGCAAATAATGAAGGATCTTCAACAAATAAAACAACGTTTTGGAATCATCGGTAACTCGTATGGATTGAATAGGGCAATTGATGTAGCTGTTCAGGTTGCACCTACTGATTTATCTGTGCTTATAACTGGTGAAAGTGGTACTGGGAAAGAGGTTTTTCCTCAAATAATTCATCAACACAGTTCCCGTAAGCATGGAACTTATATTGCTGTGAATTGCGGTGCTATTCCTGAAGGAACCATCGACTCAGAATTGTTTGGGCACGAAAAGGGTTCTTTTACAGGTGCTTTATCCGATAGAAAAGGTTATTTTGAAGAAGCCAACGGGGGGACCATCTTTCTGGATGAAATTGGAGAATTACCTTTGGCCACTCAAGTTCGCTTGTTGCGCGTTTTAGAGACGGGCGAGTTTATTCGTGTAGGATCCTCAAAAACCATTAAAACTGATGTTAGAGCCATAGGTGCGACCAATGTAAATCTTGAAAAAGCTATTGCAAATGGAAGCTTCCGTGAAGATTTGTTCTATCGTTTAAATAGTATCCCCATCGTCATTCCACCTTTGCGGGAGAGAATCGAAGATATTCATCTTTTGTTTAGAAAATTTGCTTCTGATTTTGCAGAGAAGTATCGAATGCCCGCTATTCGCTTGGAAGAAGATGCGCGATTACTTTTAGAGAAGTACCGCTGGCCTGGGAATATTCGTCAACTAAAGAATATTACGGAACAGATTTCAATTATTGCAAACAATCGGTTGCTTTCGGCTGAAGATTTACGCCAATTTCTCCCACTCCATGCGGGTGAAAACTTGCCTGCAATTATGAGAGGAGCAGGTCAACAATCTGAAAAGGCAGATTTTTCGAACGAAAGAGAGATATTATATAAAGTTCTGTTTGACATGAAACGGGATATGACTGATTTGAAGAAGTTGGTCTATGAAATGTTGGAAAATGGCGGTCAATTTAAAGTAAAAGGAGAAAGTGCCCAAATTATTCATAATTTGTACCGTGAAGGAGCTGAATTGGTGAAAGCTGGTTCTGAAACTTCAGGTTCTTCACCTGCCTATTCGCCGATTCACCACGATCACTCTATTGAAGACACAGAAGAGTTTGTAGAAGAATCACTTTCATTGGAAGACAATGAAATCGAGTTGATCGAAAAAGCATTGGAGAAGCATGGTGGCAAACGTAAAAGTGCAGCATCAGAACTGGGAATATCCGAACGTACACTTTATCGGAAGATTAAAGAATATAAAATTAATGGTTGAGGATGAGAAGTAAATTGTATAATTTAAAAGTGAGCCTGTTTTTTGTCGGCCTTGCACTTTTCTTGGGGGCTTGCTCCGTAAGGATGACCATGAGTGGTTCTTCGGTACCAGAAAACATCAGAACAGTTTCTGTTCAATATTTCGAAAATAGAGCCATGTTGATTAATCCCTTGCTCAGTCAAACCTTTACGGAGGGATTGAAAGATCGGATAACTTCCGAGTCCCGACTCATCATGAAAGATGATGTGGGAGATGTCGATTTTTCTGGAGAAATTACCAGTTACGATATTCGTCCAATGTCTATTCAGGCAGATGCTTTATCGGCAGAAACCCGCTTAACGGTTTCTATAAAAGTACGCTATCGTAATTTTAAGGATCCTCGGACCAATTGGGAATCCAGCTTTTCTGCTTATCAGGATTTTCCCAGTGAACAGAATATTACGGCTATTGAAGCGGAGTTGGTTAATGAAATTGTAGAGCAATTGACAGAAAATATATTTAATAAAGCCTTCTCTGATTGGTAGAGTAGTTGTAAAAATAAAAAGTGGTCTTTTTTTTTATCGAGAGATAATATCACCCCACAAGATAATGTTGTGTGACAATTAAAAAGAAGTTTTGATAGATGAACAAACAGCATTTTATAGAAGTTTTAAAAAACCCTGCACTTCTCAACGAGCAGACCCTTGATCCCATCAAGGAGATTTTAGAGGAGTACCCTTTTTTTCAAGCAGGGCGTATGCTGTGGATTAAAAATCTTCATCAATTAGATCATATTCGATACAACAACGAACTAAAGTTTGCAGCAGCGCATATTAGTGATCGAGCGCGATTGTTTGAACTGATTCATGATCCTGTTTTTATTGAGAAAAAGGAGATTGCAGATTCTGAAATGGCGAAGGAGAAGGTGGAATCCCATGAGACCATAGAAGCTTCCAGTAAATGTTTGAAAACCGAAGCTTTTGAAGATGCCAACTATTTTAAAGTGGACGACGTTTTTACCACTCCTGAAGGAGCAGAATACGACTATTCGCACAGCGAGTTTAATACAGCTCAGGATGAACGTGATTATATTGAAAATGATCTTTTTGAAGGTGAAGAAAATATAGTATTACCTACAGGAGATCTATTGGGGTATGAGTATTCCAGTAAAGAGCCTTATCAATTATCCGATAGCCCGTTGCCTGCTTCTATAAACGAAGCTCGTTCATTTTCAGAATGGTTAAACATTCTCAAACAAGACAGTGCTTTTGCTAAATCCAGTAACGAGCAGGTTGAAGAAAAACCCATAAAAAAGAAAAAAAATCTAATCGATAGTTTTTTAGAACAGAGTTCTGCAAAACGAATCAGATTGGAATCCACTTTTGAAGAATCTGGTGAGAATATAGATATTTCTTTAGGTAGTGTACAAGAGCATGATGACTTAATGACCGAGACGTTGGCAAATATTTATATAAAACAAAAGCAATTTTTAAAAGCAATTGATGTATTCCATCGTTTGAGTTTGAAATATCCCGAAAAAAGCATTTACTTTGCACGTCGAATTAAAAAGTTAGAAGATCAAATTAATAATCAGTAATATATAGAGAATATGTACGCATTTGTTTCAGTTTTGATAATTTTGGCCAGTATCTTTTTAATTTTAATTGTATTGGTTCAAAATTCCAAAGGAGGAGGCTTAGCTTCTAACTTTGCTTCATCTAACCAAGTGATGGGAGTTAGAAAAACCACCGATTTTTTGGAAAAAGCCACCTGGACTTTAGCAGGTACTATCTTAATTTTATCATTTGTAGCAGTAATGGTATTGCCAAAAGCTCAGATGGGTCAAAGGTCTATTATTGATGAGCAGATGGAGAGCATGATGCCAGCCGCAGGCGAAATGCCAGGATTTCAGGTTCCAGCTGCTGGTGCAGAACAAAACGCAGCGGGTGATAGCGTGGAAGAATAGATTCCTCAATTTTTAAGAAAACATGCCAGAGTGTCAGATTTAGCTGACACTCTTTTTTGTCTCATAATCAAGGGTTTTGGACTTAGTTTGTCATGTAAGAAGTTGCATGGGTATATATAAAGAGGCTAAAGTGTCATCTATATTAGGTAATAGTGTGGCAATCGCCATTTGGCACACTTTGTGAAATACTTTGTACCGTAATTATTGAATAAATGTTTAACAATTAAATCATAGATAAAAATGTCAAGTTTAAAAGGAAAGATTCTGGCTGGGAAGGTTTTAGTAAAGCCTCAAGCTGCCGAAGAGAAAACTTCAAGTGGTATTATTATACCCGATTCAGCTAAAGAAAAACCTTTGAAAGGTGAAGTGGTTTTGGTTGGAGCTGCCAAAAAGGATGAACCCATGGAAGTAAAAAGTGGAGATGTAGTTCTTTATGGCAAGTATGCTGGAACTGAAATGAGTATTGATGGTATAGATTATCTTTTGATTTCACAAAGTGATGTTCTATACATTGCTTAATTTGTAAAATTAACTTAAAGTATTTTTGAAAATGGCTAAAGAAATTAAATTTGATATTGAAGCTCGTGATTTATTAAAACGAGGTGTTGATGAGCTTGCAAACGCAGTAAAAGTGACGTTAGGTCCAAAAGGTCGTAACGTTGTAATTGAAAAAAAATTTGGTGCACCTCAAATTACCAAAGATGGCGTAACCGTTGCAAAAGAAATCGAATTAAGCGATTCATATGCCAATATGGGTGCGCAGCTTGTTAAAGAAGTTGCTTCAAAAACGGGCGATGATGCGGGGGATGGAACCACTACTGCAACAGTTTTGGCTCAGTCTTTAATCGGTGTAGGTATAAAAAACGTTACTGCAGGTGCCAATCCAATGGAGCTTAAATCAGGTATTGACAAAGCAGTAAAGAAAGTTGTTGAAAGCATTAAAGCACAAGCTAAGAAGATTGGTGATGACAATCAGAAGATTGAGCAAATTGCACGTATCTCAGCTAACAACGACGAAGAAATTGGTCGCTTGATTGCTGAAGCCATGGAAAAAGTAGGACGTGAAGGCGTTATTACTGTTGAAGAGGCCAAAGGGACAGAAACTACCGTTGAAGTGGTAGAAGGAATGCAGTTTGATCGTGGATATATCTCTCCTTACTTCGTAACAAATACGGAGAAGATGGAGGCTGAATTAGAAAATCCTTACATTCTAATTCACGATAAGAAGGTGAGTGTCATGAAAGATATACTTCCAGTTTTGGAGCAAACCGCTCAGTCTGGCCGTCCTCTGTTGATCATTGCTGAAGATGTTGACGGTGAAGCATTGGCAACTCTTGTTGTGAATCGCTTACGTGGATCGTTGAAGGTAGCTGCAGTTAAAGCTCCAGGATTTGGAGACCGACGTAAAGAGATACTTCAAGACATCGCTGTTTTAACAGGCGGAACTGTTATCTCAGAGGAAACTGGTTTGAAGTTAGAGAACGCTACTATGGAAATGTTGGGTAGCGCAGAAAAAGTTACCATTGACAAAGAAAACACGACTGTAGTAAATGGTGCTGGTGATAAAGATGCTATTCAGGCGCGTGCTGCTCAAATTAAAGCTCAAATAGCCAATACTACCTCAGACTACGATAGAGAGAAATTGCAAGAGCGTTTGGCTAAAATAGCTGGTGGCGTTGCCGTTCT
>CAZJDS010000018.1:0-16135 GCA_964544795.1 uncultured Alkaliflexus sp.
GAGCAGGGATGCGTGATGAGGATTTCATCGAGCATATCTATCCTGCATCTATGCATCATACTCTGATCTTCTTCACCAAAAATGGAAGATGTTTCTGGCTCAAAGTTTATGAAATTCCTGAAGGCAACCGAAATACTAAGGGACGTGCCATTCAAAATCTTTTGAATATTGGATCAGATGATGCTGTAAAAGCTCTGATTAGAATTAAGCGCCTGGGTGAGGATCCCGAGTTTGCAAATTCGCACTACATCGTTATGGGTACGAAAAAAGGGATGATAAAGAAAACTTTATTAACTGAATATTCACGACCTAGACAAAATGGTGTAAATGCAATCACCATTAAAGAAGGGGATGAGTTGATAGATGTGCGATTGACAAATGGTCAAAATGAAATCCTAATGGGAACTCGTTCTGGACGTGCCATCCGCTTTAACGAATCTAAAGTCAGATCAATTGGTCGAACTGGACAAGGTGTTAAGGGTGTTACATTAAATAATGCCGCAGATGAAGTGGTTGGCATGGTATGTGTAAAAAATATGGACGATGACATCCTTGTTGTTTCAGAAAAAGGTTATGGAAAACGCTCCAAAATTGATAGTTATAGAATAACAAATCGAGGTGGAAAGGGGGTCATGAGTATGCGCATCACTGATAAAACGGGTGATATGATTAGCATTAAAAATGTGACCGATGACAATGATTTGATGATTATCAACAAATCAGGCATTACTATTAGGTTGGCCGTGTCAAACGTTCGCACCATGGGAAGAGCCACTCAAGGAGTAAGATTTATTAATTTGGATAAGAAACACGATGAAATTGCTTCAGTAACAAAAGTTTTGGCTGAACGTTTGGAAGAAGAAATTTTAGATCCAGATGAAAATCTTGAAGACAACGACAATATCCAATTGGATGATGGTGAAATTAACGAATAAATATTTTAATTTTGACCACATCTGTATAAAAGAGTTTTATGCATATATAATTCGTTAATAGTAAAGTGTTAAATCATTATCCAAAAAACTACAAAAAATCGATAACGATGAAAAAGTTAATTTTATTATTTTTCTCAATTTTAATGGTTACCGCCATTCATGCGCAACGAGGCAAAGTTTTGGCAGCAGAGGCTTTTATTGACAACCAAGATCTTTCATCTGCAGAAGAAAGAATTAACGATGCGTTTGAGCATCCAAAATCTAAAGATTGGCCAAAAACTTACGTGGTAGCTGCACGTTTGGCTACAGCGAAATTCGCTAAAAACAAATCGGAAACCGACTTGTTGTTAAATGCTTCTAACTATTATTTTAAAGCTGCAGAGTTAGATGAACAAGGAGATGAAAAAGGAAGAGGTAAAAATAGATACCAAAAAGACATCAAAGTTGCATTAACCTTTTTTATGCCTGAATTACAAAATGCTGGAATAGAAGCTTTTAATGCAGAGAAGTATGAAGCTGCAATGGAGTTGTTCGCAAATGTAATCAAGTTAAATAAGTTGCCTCTTTATGAATCAGATAATTTGCCTGCTGACTCGGTTTTTATTTATTATACAGGATTAGCAGCAAGTAGAAGTGAGAATTGGGACAAAGCAGAAGAGTATTTGTTAGAGGCAGTTGATTTGAAATATGCTGAAGGAGATGCGATTCTGTTGTTGAATGAAGTTTATACTGAGACAAAAGACTCTTTAAAGCTTGCTGAAAATCTAAAGAAAGGATTTGAGTTATATCCCGAGGATGACCGTATTCTTACAACATTAATCAATTATTACTTGCAAACTTCACAAAATAAGGAGGCGCTTGAATATTTAAATACTGCTATCGAGAAAGATCCTGAGAATCATAGTTTTTACAACGCAAGAGGTGTTTTGCACGATATGGGTAAGGAGTTTGAAAAAGCCTTGGCCGATTATCAAAAAGCATTAGAACTAAAGGATGATTATTTTGAACCTCTTCTAAATATTGGTGTTATCTATTACAATCAAGGAGCGGAAGAGATGAACAGCGCAAATGACATTAAGGATAACAAAGCTTATGAGATTGCTAAAAAAGCTGCAAATGAAACTTTCCGTAAGTCTTTACCTTATATGGAAAAGGCGCATGAACTTAAACCTGAAGATACTATGGTTTTAGAAACGTTAAAGAATCTCTATTATCGTTTTGATATGATGGAAAAATATAATGAGGTGGATGAAAAATTAAAAAATTTATAAACCTATTTGTAAGAGAGGCTGGTTGTTAACAATCAGCCTCTCTTTTTAAACACCCTATTTATCATAATGTCAATTATAAGACAGATTAAGTAAGTGAAGGAGGATTATATGAAATTACACTTTATTCAAAATTGTATGTGATATGTGCCTGGCATGGCCTTGAAGCAATCTTAGGACAAAACAGAAATAGTTATACCAGATTGCTTAGTTTCTAAATCTTGCCAAATTAAATAGATCCTCAGAAGACCATTCTTTTGTACGTTGAATTGCTTGATTCATCATTCGTCTGATTTCATACGCTAAGCCAGGACCTTTCCATGTATTTGTATTTAACAATACCACATAGGAGAAACCATCGTCTTGGCGCACTAATATAGCAGAAGTACCCGCAAAAGTACCCGTTCTGTACCAGCTATTAGAAGTGACAGCACGCCAGCCAATTGGCTGATGACCGATGGGTGACGGTGTGGTCATTAGCTGAATACTTTCCGATGAAAGAATATCCTTTGGTTCAGGCTTCCCATCCAATGCCAACAATAATTTCAACAAATCAGTGGATGATGCTACCCACCCTCCAGCGGCTCCTAAAGTTCTCACATCATTTCCACCATAGGAACCAGTGACTTTCTCACCTAAACCGCAAAAATCATCGACGATAACATGATCGGCTGGCTCATAATATTTTACCTCTAACGGTAAACGTTCATTCATAAAGCTCCCTCCTATTTGCATATCATATATATCTAAAGGATAGAGTATTGCATTTTTGATATACGATTCATAATCCTGACCGGTAACAGCTTCTATTATTCTTCCTAAAATTACATATCCAAGATTAGAATAATAGGATGCTGTGCCTGGTTTGAAATGGAGGCGTTTCCCCAACATGAATTCAATAATATCATCTTGGGTTAACGGGAGATCTTTTCCCGTTTGTCGAGCGATGCTATAAGGCATAAAGAGAGGATCTCCCCATCGAGTAGTCCATCCTGCAGAATGATTTAAAAGATGGATTATTTCAATGTTTTCAATATTCTTATCAATGTAGTGATCAAATGGTGCTTTATTCAATATTCCGTTCGGACCAAATGCTTTATCGGAGAGATTTAACTTTCCATTTTCTACCAGTTTCATGATTCCTGTTGCAGTAATTAATTTTGAGATACTGGCTATTCTGAACAAGTTATAAGGTTCAACTTGTAATTGATTCTCTTTGTCGGACCATCCAAATCCTTTGGCAAACACCATTTTTTCGTTATGTGCAATTGCCACTGAAGCTCCTGCAATTTCCCATCGTTTTAGAAAGTTTTGTACTTTATAATCAATATTACTATATAAAGAATCCACACTTTGATCGCTAGATATTCGCACAGAAATAACACTTGGTTTAGAAGGTGTAAAGTCTGTACCAAAAGTCTCAATAGATGGACCCGATAGATAGGCTAAAGCGGTTCCGAATATTAATCCACAAAAAACTAAAAGTGCTTTATGTTTTATATTCATGTAGTGTTAAGATTTAAACTGAATTGCCATTTTGATTTGAAGCTTATTCAAACAAATTGAGATTAATTTCACATTCAAAACGTGCAAAAGTAGTTATTTCAATCGTGGTCTCAAAGAAAAGAACTTTAATAAAGGGTTAGAAAAATTTCCTAAGTGACTAAAATTTTATCTGGTTTTTATTGTGAACTCTATCAATTTCGAGAGAGTTATTTTTGAATCTCCATTTTTAGTGTGTGATCGACGACTTTTATAAGATCATGTTTTATATTCATCTTGATTAGTAGGTTAATAGCGGGCGTCTGCTATAATCTGATCTTCAATTTAAATTAACAGATAAGCCTCGTTTTAGTTCAAATAAGAGACCTGACGATGTATTTTAATATAAATAATTGATCTTAAAACCAATGTCAGCCAAAGAGGAATTAATGCCATAGGAATTTCCTGAGGAACTGTAAAGAACAATATAAGCATAATAATATTTGAAAAAGCAATAAACCAAGGAATCCATAACCATCCCTTAGAGCTATTAAGTCTAGGCACAATCATCATAAAATTAAGAGGATTAGCCCAAACTAAATTCCAATTATATCCTGTAACCGTGTGCGAAGTGAAAAACCACAAAAAAATTATTAGAATACTCAAAAGGGATACGGGTAAAAATATAGAGAAGTTAATTGCTTTATGAAGTTTATGGGTAGTTATTTCACGCCACGAAATATAGGCTACAGCAATAAAAATAAACCAAAGTACAAAATTAGGAGTGAAAAATGATGATTTAGAAGATGCGGGAAATTTAAGTATTGTCTCTTCTTTTTTAACAATAAAGGTGTTATCATGTGTTTTAGCTCTTTTAAATTGATCGTATAAAAAATCAGGTAAAAATTGAATGGTATGGCTATTGAGAATTTCATCGGTTGGGCAGCCTAAAATAAGATCCATGCCAAATTTAGTCCATTTGCTATCTATCAGATAAACTCCAATAGCCGCACGATAGGTTAAATCCTTTTGTTCAGCAGATAGTTTGCTAAATTTTAAAGAGTGAGTGCTGTTTTTGTCAATAATATCCCGCACTCGAGTTGCACAGTTATCATAAAAAAAATGATAATGATAGGCTCGATTCTCAGGGAGTGAATTTCTGATAAGTGCATCAATTATGCTTTCCTTCTCATCTGCTGAGAAGTTTAAATGTTGCTCAATTACAGATCGTTTTTGCAATTGATATTCTCTGATAAATCTTTCAAAAGTAGTCACCGACAAAAAATAAGTGAGTTCCCCTTTCATAAACTTCAAATAAAAATTTGGCGTGTTAAAATCAAAGGTCCCATAGTTGAATACATAGTCACTATTTGATATCGAATCTTGTACTCTTATTGCCGTATGCCCAAAAATACTGTAGAGCTCTTCTCCAGGTGCACAGGTCAAAATAGAGATTTCTGATTGGTTAGAAAATTGAGCTTGGAGAAAGGTGTGGCTATTTAACAGTATGAAGAGAAGGAGAAACGTATATATTAATGGCGTCTTGATACTTGTCAAGATCATTGAAAAGCATATTTTAAAAGTTTTTGAGTTTAATGGGAGATTCTGTTTAGGCATAATTAAAAGATTTCAACAAAGATAGTCAAAATTGAAAAATCGTGAAGTTTATATCAACTATTCTATCTACGATTTTTTTATTTTAGATTTCATTCGTTCTAAAATTACAAATGTAACCATTCTATTCATGCATTTAATGCAGCTATTGCCATTTGTAAACAATTAGTTAAAGGTTAAAATGAAGATGATAAAAATAATCTTCTATCCTTTTCTCCACAATAAAACTTAAATATTTGCTTAATTTTATGCTTAATTCTATATTTGAATAATAAGTTAAAAGCAAATATAGAATATGAATCAACCACTAAAGCCCTTTCGTGAGCAATTACTCCACTCTTTTCCTGCAGTATTCCCAGGGATTGATCGGATAATCATGCTCCGCTCCTCTTCCAAAGGTGCGCTTAATGGTCAAGAATTGATTCGAAATGGCACAAATTATCGGCTACGAACTTTAATAATTGACGGTTTAGATAGTGAAGGATATATAAAGCAAGAAAATAGTGGTTATGCATGGTTACACCCTAACGAACTCCCCTTTGATCGAAAAAAAAATGCGAAAGTAAACCACCACCTCTTTTCAGAAGAACAATATTTGGTACTTTGTATAAAAGTGGAGACAGATAATGAGGATATAGAGTCGTTCTACCTCTTCTTTCGAGAAGATCAGAGTAATTTTGGAATCAGCCGTTTACAAGGAAGTCTGGATTCGGCCCGCAAGGCGCTTATTGGCACCCTTATTTTACGAATGGTACGGATATTTTATCGATCAGCTAATAAATATGAAGAGTATATTTCAATGTTTACGAACGTAACCAGAAGTTTGTTTGAAAGCAGTTCAATCTCTTCATCTAACCCTTCATCGTTAAAATGGACAACCGATTGGGCTAATGATTTTTTAAGAACTTTTTCTCCTCAGCCTACCTCCAGCTGGGTCTTACCTTCCGAATCATTGGAAAAACTGAATGCTGCAACAGATTACTCTTCAGCAAAATTGGCACTTACCAATGCAGCACAAATAACTTCTATGCTTTACGCTGCAGATGATGAGTGGACAATTTTACCCGCTTTCATTACATTTGAGACAGTTGACAAAAATGAAATTAAAGATCCTCCCGTAGCTGCGGAGAGTCGTATGTCCAAAGCTGTAACTTGGCTTGATAACGTTGAAGAAGCAACAGAAAAAATTATGGCTTTGGGAGAAGAACCCACGGGAAATGCTGTGGGGCAATCATTGGATCGTCCTGTATCTGCCCCTGCAATAACGGATTGGTTGCGTCAAAATCAGCGAAGAGTGATGATGCTCTTAGATAGGCATCCTGCAAAATGGCCGCTTATTCGAGAGAATTTCAGGCCGCTAATGAATATGATCGAAAGAGAACTAAAAATGCGCCAAACAGGCTAATACCAGCCTTGTTTGGCGCATTATTTTTTATAGCATGCAAATTGGTTAAACGATCATACCTCCAGTTAATTCTTTAACATCGTTTATTTTATTCTGCTCCAAATATTTCTTTATTCCCTCAATAATTTGAATAGTAATTTTAGGCTCCACAAAATTGGCTGTACCGACTTGGATTGCTGATGCACCAGCCAACATGAATTCTATTGCATCTTCAGCACTACTGATCCCCCCCAACCCAATGATAGGAATCTTAACTGCCTGAGCCACTTGCCATACCATACGAAGTGCAACGGGTTTAATGGCAGGACCTGAAAGACCACCAGTGATAGTTGAAAGTTCGGGTTTTCGTGTTTTAACGTTAATGGCCATCCCCAATAGGGTATTAATAAGCGATACAGAATCGGCACCCGCACCTTCCACTCCTTTCGCTATTTCGGTGATATCTGTCACATTGGGCGACAGCTTTACCATTAAATGCTTTTGGTACACCTCCCGAACTGCCTTGGTAACGGAAATTGCGGAAGGACAACTGGTTCCAAAAGCCATTCCACCCTCTTTCACGTTGGGACAAGAGATATTAAGCTCAATACCAGGAATACGATCAAGTTCATTAATTCGTTCAGCTACTTTAACATACTCTTCTATAGTTGAGCCTGATACGTTTACAAAAATTGCAGTATTGTAATGTTTAATCCGTGGATAGATCTCCGTAGCAAACTTTTCTACGCCTCCATTTTGCAAACCCACGGCATTGAGCATTCCTTTAGGGGTTTCTGCCATCCGCGGATAGGGATTTCCTTCGCGATGGTGCAGAGTGGTTCCCTTTACTACAATTCCGCCAAGAGCATCTATATCGATAAAATCGGCATACTCTTCTCCATATCCAAAGGTCCCGGATGCTGTCATCACAGGATTTTTGAGTTCTATATCGCCTAATTGTACTTTTAAGTTTACCATTGTAAGTATTTTGAATCAAATACAGGGCCATCTACACATGTACATTTGTGTCCATCTACGGTTGAGGTAACACAACACAAACACGCTCCGATTCCACAGGCCATGTGGTTTTCTAATGAAACCTGACAAATAATATTGTGTTTATTAGCATATTTCGACAAAAGTTTCATCATAGCTTCTGGTCCGCAGGTATAAATATAATCGAAATCTGGATTTTCTGTGCGCATGACGGGATGGTTGACAACATATCCTTTTACCCCTTCACTCCCATCTTCGGTAGTGACCATTACCTCCCCCAACTCTCGATAAGCTTCTAATCTGACTAGCGATTTGGCTGTTCGAGTGCCAATTAAAAAACGTGGAGAAACTCCATTTTGTTTTAAATAACGGCCTAAAAAAAGCAAGGGAGCTACTCCGCAACCACCACCTACTAAAAGAACGCGATCCGTTTTTGGAAGTTGATAGCCTTTACCTAATGGATAAATTATGTTTATTGTACTTCCAATCTCCTTAGATGCTAAATCCACAGTACCTTTCCCGACTTCTTGGATGAGAAGTTTTATCTGACGCTTTTCATAATCCACATCATGAATGGAAAGCGGTCGTCGTAGGTATGTATAGGGACTTGAGGACAAAACTTCAGCGAACTGACCTGGAAATATCTTAGGCAATTCCTCATTAAGTTGTAAGGTTAAAACAACAAACTCCTCATTTTGCCTGACACTATTAACTACTATAAAATTGTGTTGATGCTTCATTGTCATTGTAAAATAAACGAAATCTTTAAAATATCGCACAGCTGGTTACGTTTGTAAACACCTGTTTGACATGACAAAGATAATGAAATTCCACCATTAATTGATGATAAAGAAAGTCGTTATTTAGATAACCGATTTTGAAAAGAGTTTTTGAGATGGTTATTGAGGCAAATACTCTCTAAAAGTGCCGTTCTTATAGAAAATGAGAACTCTTTCTATGGTAGACAGTGAGGTGTCGTCCTTTTCCATATTCTCATCTTTAGTTCGAGTCGTTTTTTCACTTTCAGTATCACTACTATCTAACTCACTTTGTTTTATTATGCCGTATGGAATAGGATCTTCATCTTTAAGGGTCGAAAATAGATCCTGTTCTATCGAAATAGCTGCTTTTTTCGGATCACCCGCTGGCGTTTTCTCACTTTCACTTTTCATCATGCGCCCCTCTCCAGAAATTAACCACTCTGCATTAATCGTTGGGTAAGCCATCAAAATTTTGCGGAGAACATCTAAACTTGGGTTGTTGCGCCCAGATAAAAAATGGCTAATGCTGGAGCGTTGCACACCTACAGTTTCGGCAAACTGAGCTGCATTGACATTCAGTCGATCCATTAGCTCTTGAAGATTAATTTTCATTGGAGAAGTGTTTAACTTGGAGTTGATGAATGATCACATATGTAACCCTTTAATGTATGATGAATTACAAAAGTAATAATTATTTTTGTAAAAGGAAATATGCTTTTTGTATACAATTGTAACCAACTAAGTTTTACTTTATCTCATTTATCACAAGACTTAATACATCACATTATCTTTGCTTCATGTGCATCTCATTTATTTGTTGTTATATAGCTACTTACCTATATGTGATATATCTATTATCTTACCTTGCTCCTCTTTATTAAGCTTATATTAAAGTATTATTGCACTTAATTAGTGCTCTGAACTATCTAATAAGCAATCATTTATCAAAATTAAATAATCTACCTAAAGTAATACTTTCAAATATGTTATTAAATGACTGATTCTTAATTTATTGACATCTACATTTTAGCCACAAATCGACTTAGTGGATATTTATGCACACCATTCGCTTTAATTCTTAAACTAATTATTCATATAATATTTATATAGTGTTGATTTATTGATTTTTATATAGTGTACTAAGTAGACTTGAATACTTTAAATACCTCTAATATTTAGTGTTTACAAATGTAATAGTTGTAAAGTGGTTTGAAAACACGCAGTTCTCTATACTTCCTACTTGATATAGGTGAAGCTCCAAAAAGAGGGAATTAAAGTTTTTTCAAAACTTAATAATCATTCGAGTCTACTAATAGAGATTAAAACTTGTTTTAAATATTACTTCATATCTCCTAATCAGCTCGAATATGTGATCAGGAACACGCCTTCGTTATGTTAAACTATTTATTAATTATTAAGTATTGCCGCACAACACTTAACAATTCGATGTGCAATTAATTTGTGGCTGAGTATAAATTCATAGTTTTATATAATATTTTATCGGCCAATATGTGTATGCGTGCTAAAAACCTAATTAAAATTTCAGTCCATTACCAAGACGAAATGAAAGTCAGGTGACGTTTTTCTGAAATTCTGGTGTCAAAGGAAAGTGCGTATTACTATTCTTAAAAAAGGAGATAAATTATGGAATAAACTGCGGTAGGAAGTGTGCTGTAATACGCTCGTTAAACTTGTTGAATTAGAGGGACTCAGTTGAAGCCCAGACAGGTTTGTCTATATTAAAAAGGCATGTTTGCATTGACCAATTGGTCCTATGGCTGAGATATAAAATACTGAAAATAAGAAAGCCGCATAGATAAGTAATTATCCATGCGGCTTAAATTGTAGAAATTAAACTCTATTTATTTTCGTCCAAACTCTTTGGTGATTTGAGTCAGCCACTTATCAATTCTCTCGGTGGTTAATGCAGCTTGATTTTCAATATCCAGCGCCAGACCCGCAAATTGTTTGCCTCGTTCTGCACGTGAATATTCGTACGTATACCCTTTTGTGGAAGTATAGCCTACCACCTTGCCTCCACGCTCTTCAATATATTCGGCCATGATACCGATTCCATCAACAAAATTTTCAGGATAATTCTTTTGATCGCCCCCGCCAAAGAACGCAAACATTTTGCCCTTTAAAGACTCATCTTCTATGGTAGGTAAAAACTCATCCCAATAGTTGGGTAATTCACCATCGAACCAAGTGGGTACGGCAAATATAAAGTGATCGAATTTATTGAAATCCTCTAAATTGGCAACGTCAACATCTACTTGCTCACATTGATCAGCACCCAATTTCTTAATCATTTTCTTGACTTGCTGACGGGTTTTAATGGATCTAAAACTATAAAAAATACCTATTTTTTTCATTTGAATTCATTTTTGTGAAATAACAACTTGTTACTCAAATATTAATATGCCATTAATTCACGTGCAGCCTTTAAAATCTTATCGGCATTGGGTAATGTAGCCTTTTCTAAAATAGGGTTAAAGCCTACAGGAGTAAACTCCGAACCCACACGTTTAATAGGCGCATCAAGATATTCGAAGCCTAAATCGACGATCAGTGACGCTACTTCACCTCCAAAACCACCAAATACTTTGTCCTCATGAACCACCATAGCTCTGGATGTTTTTTTGATAGAAGCCAAAATAGCCTCTTCATCCAATGGTGATAGACTTCGTAAATCGAGCACTTCCACTTCAACGCCCTCTTCGGCTAATGTTTTTGCTGCATCCAGACAGAAGTGAGTGGTATTTCCATAAGTGATCATGGTCATATCTTTCCCTTCGCGACGAATACGTGCTTTGCCAAAAGGCACTTCAAAATCATCAGGTATAGGCGTAGCTGCTTTGGGCGCATTGTAGAGTGATTTAGGCTCTAAAAATAGCGTCATCCCCTCACTTCGCATAGAACTGCGCAACAGTCCTGCTGCATCGTCGGCAAATGAAGGATAAACCACTCGTACGCCAGGAAAAGTTGTTAGAGCACTCTCAATGGTTTGTGAGTGATACAATCCACCTCCAATGTAGCCTCCAGAAGCCAATCGAACTGTGATGTTTGGTGAAAATTGTCCTTTAGTTCTCCAATATTCGTGAGTTGTCTCTACAAATTGCTCCATAGCAGGCCAAAAATAATCAGCAAACTCAGCACCTTCAACAACTATGCGTATATCTTTCCTGTAACGACTCATTCCGTTGGCCGTTCCCATAATAAAATCTTCAGCAATGGGCGCGTTAAAAACTCTTTTTACACCAAACTCCTGCTGCATCCCTTTGGATACATTAAAAATTCCTCCTTTATCTTTATTGGCAATATCCTGCCCCCATAAAAAGGTTTCGGGATTATGTCGGAATTCGGCCTTTAAAGTCTCATTCAATGCTTCAATCAATCTTTTAGGTTTGTCGTCATGTTGATGAATACCGTCTGGATATTTTTCAGCTTTATATGGCTCAGGAATAACAAAGTCATGAATAGATTCGGGAGTTGGTTGTGGCGCTGCAAGTGCTTTTCTATGCGCCTCTTTCACCTCTTCTGCTACTTTAGTTTCAATATCTTTCAACTCATCCTCAGTAGCTCGTTCATATCTGAGCAACATACGACGAAATTTTGCCAATGGATCGTACTCTTGAACGTAGCTCAATTCATTATCATCCCTGTAGAGTTCATGACGATCGCTGTTGCTATGCGAGCCAATGCGCACACAATTGGCATGAACTATAACTGGTTTTTGTTCTTTTTTAGACCATTCCACAGCCTCCACCATGGCATTCATCGAATCAAATACATCTTTACCATTACAGTAGATAATCCGAAGATGTTTAAAGCCTTCAAAGTTTTTGGCCACTTTCCGATTGGCAGTTTGGTCTTCTTTTGGAACTGAAATTCCGTATCCATTGTCCTGAAATACAAAAACTACAGGTAGTTGTTCGTTAGAAGCACCGTTAATGGCTTCATAAACATATCCTTCAGACACTGAACTTTCACCTTGGCTGCTGATAACAACAGCATCCTTTTCTTCATATGTTTTAAGGGCACGCCCCAATCCGGATGCATGCAGCGTATGATTTCCTGTCGAACTACTCACGTTGTGAATGTTCCAAGCAGGTTTGGCAAAGTGATTGGACATATGTCGCCCACCACCAGCTACATCAGCCTCTCGTGAAATTCCATTGTATATAATCTCCTCTGCTGTTAAACCTGCTGATATTACAGTTTGTAAATCACGGTAGTAAGGGAAAAGATGATCTTTGTTTTTTCTAAACACTTGACCAATGGCCAATTGAATTCCGTCATGCCCAGCTGCTGGCGCATGATAGGACCAACCAATTGCTTGCTTAAGATAATTTGGAGCACGTTCATCCAACGTGCGCCCCAAAAACAGCAGGTGATACCACTTTAATAGGGTTTCCTTGTCTGTTTTATTAATGGTATAAATAGATGGTACGTTACTTTTCATGAGTTTTAAATTGTTTAAGACGGTGAGATTCAATAATTCGCATAAATCACTTCATATATCACATATTTTGTGAAAGTGATTTAGATTTCGGTATTTATGTCCCACTCTTCTAAATAATCGGCTACTTTCCGAAGGAAGAAGCCTCCCAATGCACCGTCCACTACTCGGTGATCATAAGAGAGCGACAGAAACATCTTATGACGAATAGCTATTACATCGCCTGTAGGAGTTTCAATTACTGCGGGCTTCTTTTCAATAGTTCCTGTAGCTAAAATTGCTACCTCAGGCTGATTTATGATGGGCGTTCCGATGGAATTTCTAAATGAGCCAAAATTTGTAATTGTAAAAGTACCACCTTTAATATCATCAGGCGACAATTTGTTATTACGTGCCATATCAGCCAAACGATTAATGTCGTTTGCCAATCCAACTACATTTTTTTGATCTGCATTCTTAATTACTGGAACAATTAAATTTCCAGATGGCAAAGCCACAGCCATCCCAATGTTAATGTTTTTCTTGAGAATTACATTTGTTCCACTTACCGAAGCGTTGATACCAGGGAATTCTCGGAGTGCTTTGGCAATCGCTTCAACAAACATGGGCATATATGTAATATTTACGCCATGTTTCTTCTGTAATGCATCTTTATGCTTAGTGCGCCATAGTACCATATTTGTTACGTCTGCTTCAACAATACTGGTAACGTGTGGAGACACTTGTTTAGACATGACCATGCTATCGGCAATGAGCCTTCGGATGCGATCCATTTCAACCACTTCGTCTCCTTCTTCGGCTTTAACTTCAGGTTGTTTCATTTGGGGACGACTTGCGGTTGGCGACGGAACAGCTTCTTTGCTTTCAGGTTTAGGAGTGGGTTTAGAACTGCGATTTTCTAAAAACGACATTATATCGTCTTTGGTAACTCTTCCATCTTTTCCGCTTCCAGCAATTTTATTCAGCTCCTCAATTGATACATTCTCCTCTTTGGCTATGCTTTTCACAAGTGGAGAGTAAAATCTGTCGGATTCTTTAAAGTCAACAACTGCGCTGCTCTCTTTGGTGGATACTTTCTCTTCTTTCTCTTCGCTAACTGCGACAGATTCAGTCGGAGCAGCCTGGGAATCATTGCCAGCGGCTTCACCACCTAATGAAATTACCGCCACCACTTCTCCAACGGGGACAACTGCATCCACTTCGAATTTAATCTCTTTTACAACACCAGCAACTGGAGAAGGGATTTCGGAGTCTACTTTATCAGTGGCAATTTCGAGCAAAAGCTGATCCTCTTCTATAGTATCACCGGGTTTTACGAACCATTTGGTGATGGTAGCTTCTTCAACGCTCTCGCCCATCTTGGGCATTAGAATATCGAATGTTGACATGTTTAAATAGTTTATTAATATTATATTTCTTTCTTAATTGAAGTTACTCTTGCTTGTTTTTATATTGTAATTAGGACAAAAAGGTCTGCAAAAATACAAATTCTTATTATTTTAACCAAGTCTTAATAAGTTCAAAAGAATCATCTAATTATATCTCTAATAACATTAAAATACTCTTTTTGTTTGTGCTCTGCAAAAGTTTCCTCGATGTTCTACAAAAAAAATCCCAAATGAGAACATTTGGGATTTTAAAATATTGAAAAAAACTCTACAAAAAACACTCATACACACGAATATAGGTGGTTGTAACTCTTGTTGCTTTTATTGAAGCTTTGGTGTTACACTAAAGTATAACGTTTTTCTATAAGCTATCACCAAAGTCTTCTTTAAATTTTTTCATAAGTTTATTTGGCCAATCACTCGTTGGTTCAAGACGCCCCATGAAGAATCGCAATACTTTTGGTTCTTCAACAAACCTTAAGCCGCCTACCAATTCACGATTGTGGTACAGCCAGTTGAGTCGATCGATCAAGAACTTGGTTTGTGAGAGTGTAAACACTCTTCGTGGAAAAGCTAATCGCAACAGCTCCATATCAGACAATAGATCTTCTCCATTTTCTAAACGAACGCTAGAAACCGTTCCTCTCTCCATTCCTCTACACCCCGAAATAATATAAAGAGCAGTAGCTAAAGCTCCAGCAGGGTACTCTTTTTGAGAAACATGTGGCAGAAAACTCATAGCATCCACATGGGCACCTAAAGCTCCTGCAGGGGTAATTACTGGGATGCCCAATCTATCTAACTCTTTTACGGTATACTCAATAAAACCTGGAGATTGTGAAATCACAGTTTCGTCAGTGGTTTCATAAAGACCTACAGCCAAAGCTTCAATTTCTCGAACAGACATTCCACCATAAGTTAAAAAACCTTCATAAAGTGGAACCAACTCACGCATCTGTAGAAACAACTCTTCATTATTGGTGCAGATGGCACCACCTCTGGAAGAACTAACTTTGCGACTAGAGAAGTAAACAATGTCGCAAATACCACACATGATGTGGAGGATCTCTTTGATAGAGGTATTTTTAAATTCCTCTTCTCTTTCTTTAATAAACCAGGCATTTTCCCCAATCAAACTAGCATCTAACACGATCTTGATACCATGTTTATTAGCCACGTTTTTAACATCTCGCATATTTTGAATGGAGAAGGGTTGTCCCCCAATTAAGTTGGTAGAAGCCTCCATTCTAATAAAAGGAATTTTATTTTTTCCATGCTTGTTAATCAGAGCTTCTAACTTATCTATATCAATATTTCCTTTAAATGGATAGTCGCTCTTTATTTTCAACGCTTCTTTGGTGTAGATCTCCTCAATGACCGCTCCATTAAGCTCCATATGAGCCTTTGTGGTGGTAAAGTGGTAGTTCATTGGGATGATGTGACCCGGGCGAATAAAAGTTTTAGAAATAATATTCTCTGCGGCTCTTCCCTGATGAACGGGTAATATCATTTTTTTTCCAAAAACCTCTTCAATGGCAACTTGCATGCGCGTGAAGCTTTGTGATCCTGCGTAGGCATCATCGGCCTGATGCATTGAAGCCAATTGATTGTCGCTCATCGCATTGGTTCCGCTATCGGTCAACATATCCAAAAAGACATCTTTCGTGTCGAGTAAGAAGGTGTTGTAACCACCTTTTTCAATGGCCTCTAAACGCTCTTCGATAGGCTTTAGAAATAGTTTTTGCACAATTCGTACTTTGTGCTGCTCAACTGGAACTTGTTCTCCACTAAAGAATTTTATCTTCTTGGAGCTATTATTTTGGTTCATAACAAATTATTATATAT
>CAZJDS010000018.1:16235-19006 GCA_964544795.1 uncultured Alkaliflexus sp.
AAGAATTTTATCTTCTTGGAGCTATTATTTTGGTTCATAACAAATTATTATATATTTTTTTAATTAAAAATTGTGAATTCTAAAATTATGCGCGTGAAAATAATTAAATATTTTTTAAAGAAGGAGAGAAAGACATTATATTGTCATTTTAGTGGTCTATTTTATTTTGAATTTAAATTAAAAGCTGCTGAAAAGGTCTAAAAAGTTGGGGATATAAGATTTTTATTGTTTTTTTGTGGATCTAAAAATTATAGCATGCAATTAATATTGGGGTATATATTTTCACCTATCTACTACATATCTTTTGGACTTACTTTAGCTATTTTTCAGCCAATACAGATGATTGCACGGAGAGTAGGAGGATACAAAGGGCATACCCAAAGTGTGAAAATTCTTAACTATTTTCTCATTAACATTATGTATATCATGGGTGTTCAGATGCGCTTTGAAGGAAGAGAGCTTTTACCAAAAAATCGGCCCATCATTGTGGTGGCCAACCATCAGAGTTTGTTTGATATTCAGGCATATGCACATGTTTTCAGGAAGTATGATCCTAAGTTTGTTGCTAAAATTGAACTTTCTAAAGGAATACCAAGTATCTCCTACAACCTTCGTCATGGCGGCTCAGCACTCATTGACCGCACCAATGGTGGACAATCCATTCGTGAGATTATTCGATTGGGAAGGTTTATAGAAGAACACAATTATGCGGCATGTATATATGCCGAAGGCACGAGAAATCCTTCTGGAATTGTTCAAAAATTTCAATCTGCGGGTGTCAAATCTATGCTAAAAGTGGCTCCTTCTGCTGTAGTGGTTCCGTTCGCTATTAAAGGGCATTCAGACATGTTGAAAAAGGGGAGTTTTCCTTTATTGTTTGGCGTAAAGTTGACTTACAAAGCTATGCAACCCATAGAGCCAAAAGAGAGAACGGCTGCTTCTATTGTTGAAGAGTGTGAAATGCTCATAAAGAAAGAGTTGGGGCAGGCATAAATTAAAGTGTGATATCGTTTGATATTGTTATTAAGTAAGCGTTCAAATCGTGTCAACATAAATCGCTTTATATAGCAAAGAGGAGATGACCTTTCATCTCCTCTTTGCTTAATTAAATTACTCCACTAATAATTTCTTTATGATCGATTTAGTACCAACGTTAATATTAATAATATAAATTCCTGGTTCTAAATTTAAATTTGTCTTTAAACTTTTGCTTCCCGCCAATTGAAAAGTTCTTAACATTCGACCATTGGCATCTAAAACTGTCACCTCTTCCATTCCAGTCGATAGTTCAATATTTAATTCTCCTGTAGTTGGATTGGGGTAGATTGTAGGTGATTTAGAAGAGATAGATTCTGATTCTATAGAATCTTCAACTAACAAACTTTTGGTATTACCAAAGCCTATTACGCCGTTACAATGCATCCATTCAGTATATGATCCTCCTCCACACTGTCCGTTAGCGTACGCAGCTGTATTATAACTTTGTGCTTCAGCCTGACGAGTTGAGCCATTTACCTGAATGTAATCAACTTGCACATCTCTTCCACTGGCATCGTTGAAAAACTCAACATTGATTCCACCATTGCTATTTGTAGTAGCAGTATAATTTTGCATACTGGTAGTTAAACTGAAGGTTGCAATAGTCTGGTTGTCAATTCGTAAATTAATTTTCTCACTACCACTTACACCTCTTGCTCTTACTACGATTGTATTGGAGCCAGTTTGCGTTCCGCCACCGCCATTATTACCACCACCACTTCCTGTACCCATTGACATACTGGTCACATTAGCAGTTCCACTGCTTTGGTATCCTTCTACTGTAAGAGAAACCTCATACATGCTTCCCATATTCATTCCCTTACTTGCCCATGCGTTAAAGTGATTGGCACAGGTTATTGTACCACTGGCACGTTTTGATGTTCTTACACTCCAAAACTGTTTAAATGTTTTGGTGCCTTCAATTGAAGGCTGATTGGTGCGGGTGGTCTCATATATATCATAGGTACCCCCATCAGTAGTTACTGTTCCTTTTGATGATCCTCCAGGAGGTCTCCAACTACCCCAACTTTCAACGATATAATATTCAACAAGCGGATTTGTTGTCCATCCATAAACACATAAATATGAATTGCCAGATGGATTGTAGCTTGCTGAATAGGTTACAGTTTGGCTTTTTGAACCAGGTCTAAGACCTTTACGCATCAATATGTTACCCACATTACTCCATTGAGCACTAAATGCACCGCCAGATCCAAGAGTCATACTTCCAGAACCTCCAGAATCTTTCCAGAATTCATAGGTTTAGCCACCTTGGCTACCTGTTTGGTTTGAAGTAATTGTTTGAGCACTTACAGCTGCAGTAAAAGCAAAAAAACTAAAACACTAATTAATGGAAATAATTTCCATACATTTTGAAATAGACTTCTTTTCATAATTCTTGTGGTTATTAAATCAACTCATTATATATTATCTCTATAGACTGTATCCTCTAAGGATGTCAGCTAAACACGAGGAGTCCTATTGTTGTAATAGGAAGGGTCAACTTGCCTCTAAAACAGAGCATATAACTTTAAAATTATTTCATAGGAATTATTCCTCTAATAAGCTTTTATAGTTTTTTTAGTCATATAATAGAACATTAAGTGAGAACTATTTAATGTTATAGTTATTTGAGAAATAGGGAGGTTTTAAGATTATGTAAAAATTTAAAAGAAATGTGTATTAGCCCCATAACTCATCGGACTAAGTTATAGATAAAAATCTGTAATTTT
>CAZJDS010000019.1:0-18747 GCA_964544795.1 uncultured Alkaliflexus sp.
GAAAGAACACCAGACATCCCTGAAATCATAGCATGTGCGCCAATTCTTACAAATTGATGTATAGCACTTGAACCACCCACAATAGCCCAATCACCTACCTCTACTTCACCTGCGATTTGCACACTGTTGGCAATTACACAATAATCACCCACTATGGTGTCATGTCCCAAATGGGTATATGCCATAAGCAACGTATGACTACCCACCTTGGTAACACCACGGGAAGCAGTACCTCTATTCACAGTGACATATTCACGTATGGTAGTATGATCACCAATCTCAACAGTACTATATTCACCTTTAAACTTTAAATCCTGAGGCACCCCAGCAATCACTGCTCCAGGGAATATTTTACACTCTTTTCCAATTCTTGCTCCTGAATATATAATGGCATTAGCCGCTACCCAAGTACCTTCTCCTATTATTACATCTTTATCAATCTTAGCAAAAGCTTCTACAACAACACCCTTTCCTAAAATAGCTTCTGGATGAATCTCTGCACGAGGCGAAATTAATTGCTCCATTCTATAATTAAATTTTTACGCGACAAAGCTAAGTAAAAAAACCATTTCTTTTCGATCAGGATAGGGTAAAGTCTAAAAACAGAACTTTAAAGAAATTAGACGATCCAAATAAGGATATCACGCAAATTTAAATGCAAAGCATATATAAACAAACGCGTAATACAAAATTAAATAAACCAATAAAAATGACTATATTTGTTGCAAACTGGCTCGATCGCTGACAGATAGATCGTTATGGGCAATAAGTGAAGCCAAAACAAAAGATCATAATTACGATTGCTGAAGGAGATTTGCAATAATTACTTCTTGCCCAATTCGATTTTATACAACGTAATGATGATAATGCGCATACTCTTTATTTTAACTTATTTGTATGTCAGCTTTGATTCAACTGCCCAGGATGAGCGATATACAATAAAGACTGTTCCCTTTTCCACTTCATCAAAAAGTGAATTCTCTCCCATCTGGCACAAAGAAGGCTTGGTTTTCTGCTCAAATATCAGATCTAAGAACCCCTTCTCTTTTTCAAAAAGAAAACGATATACGCTGTACTATGCAGATCTAAGCAATAACAATCAAAACCCTTCCATAGAAATATTTGCCAACGAGTTGACCTCAAAACTTAACGATGGACCCATTACATTTAACGCCAACTTCACCAAAGCATATCTCAATCGCAACCACAAAGTAAACTCTATATTTAAAAGCTTTCCCGACAGCATTAACCCTTTGGGAATTTTTTCAGCCCAATGGATAAATGGGAGATGGCGAAATATAGAACCTTTCCCCTATAATAACCCGCATTATTCGTTATTAACACCCGCTTTAACTCCAGATGGCAATAGACTCTACTTTGCTTCGGATATGCCTGAAGGATATGGTGGTACAGATATCTACTTTTGTGATCGAGATAGTACTGGTTGGTTGCCTCCAATAAATGCAGGACCGATAATAAATACTGCTGGAAACGAATCTTATCCATTTATAACCAGTGAAGGGAAACTTTTTTTCTCCTCTGATGGACATCCAGGCCTTGGAGGAAAAGACATCTTTTATAGTCAAATATTCAATGGTAATTGGGTAAAACCCATCCATCTCTCCAAAGGAATAAACTCACCTTACGACGACTTTGGATTTATTACCAACGACTCCATTTCTGAAGGATATTTCTCCTCAAATAGAGATAAATCAGACGATATATTCCATTTTGCAGCAAACCTTTTGACTTTCGATGAGTGCGAGATTCAAAAAGAGAAAGAGTTTTGCTTTATATTTAACGATTAATCGTCGTCTACCTATGACTCAATTTCCGTGAGATACGAATGGACTTTTGATAACAAAATTACAAAAGAAGGATTCTCAGTAAGCCATTGCTTCCCAAGCCTGGGAAAATATAACGTACGTTTATTGATTAAAGACAACCTAATAAACGATTCGATACTTGCACAAACAACTTATGAATTTGAGGTAAAAAGTAAAGAACAAGTTTTTATATCTGGACCCTCTGAATATCCTGTACATAAAAAAGCAACATTTAACGCATTAAACACCCATCTTCCTAATTTTACAATTGCCGAGTATTATTGGAATTTTGGAGATGGCTTCATCAACCAGGGGCCAATTGCGCATAAAACATATGAAAAAGTAGGTAAGTACACTGTTGAGTTAGGTGTTTTAGGTCGATCTGACTCTTTAGGACATCGGCAGAAAAAATGTATCTCAAAACCCATCCTAATCCATGAGAATTTCCAGCATCTACTCCCATAGAACGTTGGTAATCTGGAAAAAGCAGAACAATAAATATAGAATAAACTTTTCGGAAACAGACACTGACCCATCAAATAGCCTGCTTGTGGTTCAAGTTGTAAAGATTCTCAATAGAAACGTAACATAAAAGTCTACATTACCGTTAAATTGGATAATCAAATTCAACAAAATAATAATTTACAAAAAGGAAAAAATTAGCAATAAGTTAAGTTCATTACGCATAAAAAACAGAGTAGATCATAATTTTGTAAGCAGAGAGGAGGAGGATTGTTATATAGGAGAATCACATAATAACTCTTCAATCATTGAGGTGAGTTATCAGGTAGAATTCACTTTTCTGTACAAATCTGCTAAAACTAAGTAATGCAAAAGGGTTTAATCATATTATATATTTCATTTACTTTTGCACATTTATTATCTGCACAGTCTGCCCCATCAAACAATGAGAACATCCCTTATTTAGTGACATTTGGAAGTGATTCAAGAACATCATGGGGTGATGATGATTTTTGTCAAACTTTCTTTTTTATAGTCCCTCCAGATCATACAGACCCTATTTATCTTAGAGTGTTTGACCCAGACATTAGTGGCAATTTAGATGAAGCTAAAGGTGTTTTTGATACTGAAGTGAATTTCTCTATTTATGGTGGGATGCAAGCATGGTCACACCCAGATGCTCAAGGAGAGGGCCCGAAGGGAAAGTATAGAAGCGGCATGCTGTTAGCCTCAAAAACATTTAAATCAGATGAAAAATACAATCTGAGATATTACTCCTTTGGCCCATTCAATCCATCCGAGGGAGAGTATGTTGAAAAGTTTGACGGACGTGTTTTTAAAATAATTGCAGAAGGTGTTTCTGGCGATGATGGAAATTTGTACCGCTACTTCTTAAGTACAGATCCGCATAAAAACATCCCCGTTGAAGGTGCAAATCTATTTACGTATAAATACACTTTTCGTTTACACAATGATCAAAGTCAGGTCTCCCAACTATACCCTTTTGTGGACGAAAAAACCACTTCCATAGAAATCTCGAACTTCGATTGGGATGAAGATGGCTTTATCAGAGTAATTTCTGTCGCTAAAAACGGAATTCTCTGTCCAGTTTCAGGCGATGACAACTGGGAGAAAAAACAATTTCCCATAACAGAAAAAGAGAGAAACACCACAATTGAAATTCAACTCATAAAAAATCAGAAAAGAAAAATCACGAATAACAATGTCGTGATAGTGGTAAAGAATCAATACGGTCAAAATCTTCCGTTTTTTGTTATTCCTTTGGGAGGAGTGCCCGTTTACATTCCAAAAATAAGAGTAAAAGAAATAGAATGATAAGTTTAAAAAATATAGAAAAACATCTCTTCAGTACAAAACGCTGGATGATTTACTTCTGTATCATCTCTCTCTTAGGAAGCAAGGGGCTTATGGCTCAAAATTATGATTTTAGAGACTTTGAGGATATGCTTCCACAGCCTTATATTTATTCCATCAATCAAAGCTCAGAGGGTGCACTCTGGATTGGAACTGGAACTGGCTTAACTCGTTTTGATGGTTTTAAATTTGAACAAATACATACAACGGATATTCGAAATAACAATTTCATCTCCTGTAGCTTCTACCATAATGAACAGCTATGGTTCGGCCATTTTGATGGAACCATCAGCAAGCTTAACGGAGATAGTTTAAAAACAATTTACACCCCTACAAACCCGTCCTCCGTTACCCATATCGAAGGCTCTCCAGACGGATCAATTTGGGCGTCCACTTTCAGCAATGGCTTTATCCACATCAATAGTTCAACAAACATTTCAAGTGAGATACCCCTGAAAGAAACACTTCTCATTCATAATTTTAAATTTATTTCAGAAAAGAAGTTATTGATAGGTACATCGAACGGACTGTGGTTACACACTTTGACTCTACAGGGAGAGAAAATGCCCAAAGAAAAAATTGCCTTAATTCCTAACGCACAAATATCTGCTATCATCGCTTTAGCTGAAAAAGGAAAATACGCTATAGCTACTCACTCTGATGGTATATTTACAATAAACACTTCGCAAAACAGTTTGAATGTATCCTCACTAAATATTATAAATGGAGATATTTTTGAAGGCATTCAAGATATCATTGAGGATTTCAACCAAAACATATGGATAGCTACTTTTGGAAAAGGGGCAATCAAACTAAAGAAAGAAAAAGAATTGTCTCAATTTACTCCCGAATATTTCAATCTCACCACGGGTTTCACGACCAATAATGTTAAAACACTATTTGAAGATAGAGAAGGGACTGTTTGGAGTGGAAGTTATGGTGAAGGACTCACACAAATAATTAATCAGCCCTTCTCGTTAACCAATTATGAAAAAACTGTTTCAGATCAAAACATCTACTCCATCTACTTTGATGGAGAGATTAAATGGATGGGCGCAGGAACCAAATTACTAAAAGCCGATGAAAACAAAATTTTGTCAGTTTATTCCACTGCATCTGGTCTGCCAAATGATAAAATTACTGCAATATATAAAAATAAAAATTTCCTCTGGTTAGGAACTGAAAGCAATGGAGTTTATCAGTTCAACTATAAAACAAATAAGGCGTCAAAATATGTTATCTCCAAAGGATTTCTTGAAACCTCCATCACAGCTATAACAGGAAAAAGTGATACTTTATGGATTGCCACCAAGAAAGGCATCTGCAAAATAAATACCCAATCAGACGATCTGCAATGGTTCACTCTTGAAAAAGGAGGGTTGCCTCACAACTTAATTAATCACATCTTTTTAGATTCAAAAAACCGTCTATGGCTTTCTACCCCTAACAATACCATTGCATTTATTTTCAATAATAGAGTCGAAAAATTCCCTATTTATTCCAATAGCAAATTATTTACCATTGGTCCTATCACGGAGGACTCTGCCTCCACCATCTGGGTTGGAACGAAAGGAGCAGGCGTTTTTAAAATAAAAGCGGATTCTATAGCCAATGTAACCACCAATGAAGGGTTAGTTTCAAATTACTGCTACTCTATAACTGCCGATCAAAATGGGAACATATGGGCAACCCACAAAGGGGGTATAAGCAAAATTAAAGTAACGGACTTCTCAGTCACGCCAATTCAAGAATATGCAGGAATAAACAAAGATTGTCAATTCCATAAGAATGCCATATTCGCAAAAGCAAATGGCAGCGTTTGGATGGGTTCAAATGAAGGACTTTGGTCTTATAATCCTAAAGACGACTTGCAACCAGATCTTCATCCCTTATTGACCATTCGATCGATAATCATTAATGATAAAGAAATTAAATCTAAACAAAACTTGGAGCTCCCCGCAGGAAGTTACGATATGACCATAAAGTATATGGGAATTCAGCTAAAAACACCGAAAAATGTTTGGTATAAATATCAGATGAAAGGTTTTGATTCTGAGCCAACACACACGCAACAAACCTCCGTTACCTACAAAACACTTAAACACGGGGATTATAGCTTTATCTTATCAGCCTCATCAGATGAAGGGTCAAATGATTCTATTCCTGTCATTTTCAACTTAACTATAAAAGCTCCATTTTGGAAACTTTGGTGGTTTTATCTCTTTGTCTCATTTGGCATAATTGCCATTGTAGTAATATATATTGCCCAGAGAGAGCACAAACACAAGTTTGAAAAATCGATTCTTGAATCAGAGGTAAAAAATAAGGGAGATGAATTAACACAAAAAAGCGTACTGCTTGATGAGAAACAAGAGCTAATCATTCAGCAAAATAGAGAACTTATAAATTATCAAAACTATTTGGAGCAGTTGGTGGATGAGCGAACTCGAGAGTTGATCATCGCTAAAGAGCGTGCGGAGGAGTCTGACCGGCTCAAAACCGCATTCTTAAATAATATAAGCCATGAGATAAGAACTCCATTACATGCAGTGTGTGGCTTCTCGAAATTTTTGGATGATGATGCCTTTAGCAGTGAAGAGAAATCTCAATTTATCAAAACTATCAACGAAAACGCAGAAGAGCTTCTCAACATGGTGAATGAGATTATGGATGTTTCACTTATTGAGGCCAATCAAGATGTAGTTGCCGATGAACCATTTGTTGTTGATGATTTATTAACGGAAATGAGAGCGCTTTTCCAAGGAAAAAACAACCAGCCAATTGATATTCAATTTGCAAAACCATCAAACGCGCCCACTGATTTCAAGTTAAGGTATGATAGACTTCGCTTCCGGAACATTTTCTCTCACCTATTAGACAATGCATTAAAATTTACTGAGTCTGGAAAAATTCTCTTTGGTTATGAGGTTTTCGATAAAGAAGTGCGTTTCTACGTTTCTGATACAGGTATTGGAATTGATATATCAGAATTAGAAAAAATATTTCAACCATTTTATAAAATAATGACTGCTTCTCAAAAACTATATAGAGGTTCAGGTATTGGCTTATCTATCTGCAAGAAAATTGTTGATATTATGCACGGTCAAATTTGGATTGATTCTGAGATCGATAAAGGTACTGTGGTGTATTTCACCATCCCCATTGAACCCATATTACATAGGAGAGCCTAATTAACATCGCAAAGAGAAACGCTTCATTTGTACTGAATTCTACTTTACTATAAGGATCAACTAAAAAAAAGGACCTTCCTATTCTGTTTATTAAGATTGCTTTCAAATTACAAACAAATAAACATCTTTTGTTTTATATATATAGATAGATGACTAATTTCATGTGCTGATTAAAATCAATAATCAACAAAAGAATTTAAGTACATTAATACAAAACAGCTAAGTATTCTCTGATTGAGAGTATGACAGCTCATTGACAATACATATTATTACATAATTGGAATATAAAGTAGTCTGCTATGAAAAATATTATTCCACCCATCCTGCTATCTATCGTCCTGTTGATTATGGCAGTGCATCTTTTCCACCGTCCAGAACTACCCAATCTGGTGCAGTACCAGCTTCGACAAGAGTATGCAGTAAAACCCACGCAAAAAGTTGATCACTCAAAATTTTCAGAACTTCAACAAGATTTTCAAACTCCACAAGAAGTCACCGAAGCCTGTATCTCATGTCACAATCAAAGTCATACGGAAATCATGGCTTCCAATCACTGGAACTGGGACCGTATCTCCTACATCGAAGGTCGCGGCATTGATCGGGTAGGAAAACAGAATGCATTAAACAACTTCTGTATCGGAGCCACCTCTAACGAACAGTCGTGCGCCGTATGCCATATTGGATTTGGGATGACCAACAACTTATTTGATTTTGAGAATGCGCGAAATGTGGACTGCATGGTTTGCCACGATCAGAGTGAGGCCTACCACAAAGGTACCGCTATGGCAGGTTATCCAGATCGTTCAGTGAATCTTACTCAAGTAGCACAACATGTGGGCCGCCCAGGCAACCTAAACTGCGGCGCATGTCATTTTTATGGCGGCGGAGGTAACAATGTAAAGCATGGCGATTTAGAAGAGGCCTTACTATCCTGCGATCGAAATACAGATGTACACATGGCTGCCAACGGAATTAACATGACTTGTGTAGATTGCCACAAGGCTGAAAACCATAAAATGAAAGGCACCCTCTATTCGGTTTCTTCCACCCACGTCAATCAGCTAACATGTGATGAATGCCATACATCCACCCCACACATGGATAAGATGCTGAATCTACACACCGCCAGAGTTGCCTGTCAAACCTGTCACATACCAACCTACGCTAAAGAAAATGCCACCAAAATGGCCTGGCACTGGTCCAGCGCTGGAGAGTTAAAAGATGGCTTACCTTTTTCTATAGACGACTCATTGGGGAACCACCTTTACAGCTCCATCAAAGGAACTTTTGAATGGGCAACCAATGTTAAACCTGATTATTTTTGGTTTAATGGCCACGCAACTCACTATATATTAGGAGATAAAGTAGATACTATTCCTGTGCAGATGAATCGCTTGCTGGGTTCAGCTGCAAATTTGGAATCAAAAATTTATCCCGTAAAAGTACATCGTGGTGATCAACCTTATGACCCAAATACAAAATTGATGATTCAACCCAAACTGTGGAGCGCCGAAAAAGGTGACAGTGCCTTTTGGATGGATTTTAACTGGCATGAAGCGTCCATGGCGGGTATGGCGATAGTAGGGCTCCCTTATAGCGGAGAATACACTTTTATCGAAACTGAAATGTACTGGCCGGTGAATCATATGGTAGCGCCCAAAGAGCAATCGCTCTCATGTGCTGAATGTCATACGCGAACTGACAGTAGGCTGGCAGCATTAAATGATTTTTACCTGCCTGGCCGAGATCGACACGCTGGAATTGATATAATGGGAAAATTGATGATTTTTGGAGCGCTATTAGGTGTCATCATTCATGCAATTCTTCGTTTCGTTGTAGCCATCAAAAATAAAGAGATAGAATCACAAGATATATAACCTTCATATAACACCTAAAGAAACATGCAAAAAGTTTATATCTACAAACGTTTCGAACGATTTTGGCACTGGTCGCAAGCACTTCTAATTTTCTTTCTGGCCTTAACTGGTTTTGAAGTCCATGACTCCATTCATCTCTTTGGCTATGAAAAAGCAGTGAGCTATCATCGAATTGCTGCTTGGATGCTCATTGGATTGGTCGTGTTTGCAATTTTTTGGCATGTCACTACAGGAGAGTGGAAGCAATATATTCCTTCCTTTTCCAAATTGTCTGCTCAGATTAGATATTACACATTCGGGATGTTTAAAGGAGAACCTCATCCCACGCACAAAACCCTTCGTAACAAACTCAATCCGCTACAAGCAGTTACCTATCTTGGGTTTAAATTGGCCATTGCACCATTGTTAATTGTTACAGGGCTGTTTTATATGTTTTATCGATCTATGGATGCCAACAATATGGTGATTACAAGCACTGTTCCTCTTGAAATAATAGCTTGGTTGCACACAATGGGTGCCTACCTCGTTTTAATGTTTGCCATTATTCATGTTTATATGACCACCACAGGAACAACGCCCACCACCAATATAAAAGCGATGCTCACAGGCTATGAAGAGTTGGAAGAAGAAACAAAAACTCAAAACAATAAAAAATCCAAGTCAGATGAAATCTAATCAATATATGAATCCTTACCTCGCAGGCATCCTGTTGGGTTTGGTATTACTGGCCACTGTATATATTACAGGTCGCGGGCTGGGTGCCAGCGGAGCGGTTAAAAGCGTCGTGGCAACAGGTGTTAAGGCGGTAACTCCTTCACATTATGAGTCGGCAGCAGCCTATCAGGACTATGCTTCTGAACATCCTGATGGAACGATGAAATCATGGTTGGTATTTGAGATTTTAGGGGTAATCATTGGTGCTTTTATATCGGGAGTTCTTTCAGACCGCATTGGATTAAAACTGGAGAAAGGGCCATCTGTATCCAACAAAACACGCATTGTTGCAGCAGTAATTGGAGGTGCACTATTTGGCTTCGGAAGCCAACTAGGCAGAGGCTGTACTAGCGGCTCTGCACTGAGCGGAATGGCAGTAATGTCTTTGGGCGGGATTGTGACCATGATGGCCATTTTTGGTGGTGCCTACTCATTGGCATGGTTCTTCAAAAGACTGTGGCTTAAATAATTGATACCAAAAACTAATCCTCAAAACAAAAAATATGGGACCATTAGTACCAGATATAATCAGCAACGAATTCAATTACCTCATAGCCTTAATTATGGGGATAGGATTTGGTTTTGCATTAGAACAGGCAGGTTTCTCAAGTACAAAAAAGCTGGTAGGACTTTTCTATGGGTATGATTTTACTGTTCTAAAAGTGTTCTTCACGGCTGGAGTAACCGCCATGATTGGAGTTTTACTATTAAGCCACTTAGGACTGCTCAATATTGAATTTGTTTTTGTAAATCCATTCTTCGTAAGATCAGCAATCGTAGGCGGCATCATCATGGGTGCAGGATTCATTGTAGGAGGGTTTTGTCCTGGAACCAGTGTTTGTGCAGCAGCTATCGGTAAAGTAGATGCCATGGCATTTGTTTTGGGCTCTGGAATGGGCGTTTGGGCTTTTATGGAAGCATTTCCACTGTTGGAAGAGTTCTACAAAGCCGATGCAAAAGGGGCAGCGTTGATTTCAGATTTCTTTAACGTTTCACGATCTACTTGGGCAATCATCTTAACAATTGTCGCTTTACTGGCATTTGTTGCAGTCACGCTTGTGCAGCAAAAAATCACCAATGAAAAGGCTGACTGGAGCCGCGCTAACATTTTTAAAACAGTAAAATGGTCAGCACTGCCCATAGCTATACTTATCTTTATTGCCGCAACGCCCACACGCGATGAATTTGTAATGGCTAAATTAGAAAAGAAAGCCAAAACAGGTGAGTGTGCACCCAAACTTATTGATGCAGATAAGTTGGCTTATGAATTGATCAATAATTATTATGCATACAACCTCATCGACATACGATCTAAAGAGGAGTATGACTCTTTCCACATTGCTACCGCCATCAATATTCCGCTGGAACAACTAAAAAACTTAGAATACAGACCCTTATTTCGCCAACGTATTAAAACAAATGTTTTCTATGGAGCATCACTTAACAGCGCAAGCAGAGCATGCTTGTTGGCTCGTTATCATGGAGACGTTAACGGATTGGCACTTAAAGAAAATGCAGATCAATTTCACCAACTATTTTTTCTCCCAAAAGCATTGGGAGCTACGCCTACCAAACAAGAACTAACCATTAAACTATTTAGAGAGAGTGCTGCTCGTAAAATGGCAGAAATAGAAACTGCTGTTTCAAGCATGTCCAAACCGATAGAAAAAAAGGTTAGAGTGGTGCAAGGAGGTTGCAGCTAATCGATAGCTAAACACAACAAAAGCCCTGATTTCAAACAGTGAAGTCAGGGCTTTCTCTTATATATAGACTTACCCAAGGCAAATCTCAATTAAAAATTTAGATCCAAAGAGCACTTATACCCCAGATCAATAAAGCCGCCAAAACGGTAATTATACCAAATAGAACCATATCGGCTTTACGATTACTTTTCTTTTTATTTTGAGCTTCCATTTTTATTAAATTTTAGTTGTTAAAAAAATCATTTTTTTTAATCTTGAAAGATTCAAAAAATGACATAGCTAATCAGTTCAAAAAGACTGACTATTTAAAAGCTTGGTTTACAACTAATATCGGAGGGATCGTATCCGAATGAAAATGGGGGGTGAAGAGTGCAAAGACAATACCGATGGCTTTTCGATAAACGATTTAAGCAATGGAAAAGAGTAGATAGTCTGCGCAAAAATCCCCTCGGAATACAATCCACACAGCGCTTCAACTGTAGAAAATATAAAATTGGAAAAAGTGGGGTAAAAAACAAAAGGCAGTTGCGGAAGTTCTTGAAAATGCTCCTGACTAATTTTACCAGACACTGCCTGCACCTGATAATGGTTATAAGTAACCGCACAAGAGTAGGACAAGCCCCTCATCCACAAGGATGTTAGCAGAAAAACAGCCAGCAATAAATACAAACCTGCTTTAGACCAACGACTCATCAATTCTCAAGTATTAAAAAACAATTCCAACCAAAGTTAGCCATTTAATTATTAGATAGAAACATCTCAACTTCAAAAAAATACGTATCAAGCCCTATTTAAGCTATTAAATACCGAAATATTTATTTAGTTTTGAAGATTCAAGAAAACAGATCTTTGATTTGTGAATCAAAGAATCATTTGTATTTTTAGCTTCCTTTGATAAATTGGGCAGAGAGAGGATACAGCACTTAAATTTTATCAATAGATATGAAACGAGCCATGAGAAAGCTTCTTACAAAGAAGGATGATTATATTGGCGAGTTCCATATGGCAACTTAAAAATAAATTATAATCATGAATAAACTTTCTAAGGTTTATAATTTTTATGTTACAGGGTTTGAGACTATGCCCAACTGGGCCAGGACTCTGTGGATTATAATTCTTATAAAACTATTTGTCATGTTTGTGGTACTACGACTTTTTTTCTTCCAGAACGAATTAAAAACAAAGTTTAGCAGTGACGAAGAACGGAGTAATCATGTAATTGAACAATTAACCAATCCATAATATTTATACAAATGCTTGACAGTATAGACTTTACACTTGTAAACTGGTCACGTGGACAATTTGCGTTAACAGCCATGTTTCATTGGTTGTTCGTGCCACTTACCATTGGCTTAGGATTTATCCTGGCCTTTATGGAAACCATTTATTATAGAACAGGAGATCCGGAATGGAAGCGTATCACCAAATTCTGGATGAAATTGTTTGGAATAAACTTTGCCATTGGCGTAGCCACAGGAATTATATTAGAATTTGAATTTGGAACCAACTGGAGCAATTACTCTTGGTTTGTGGGTGATATTTTTGGCGCGCCCTTAGCTATTGAAGGAATCATGGCTTTCTTTTTAGAAAGTGCTTTTATAGCAGTCATGTTTTTTGGTTGGGATAAAGTAAGTAAGCGATTTCACCTCACAGCCACATGGTTAACAGCTGTAGGCGCTTTATTGTCTGCGGTTTGGATTTTGGTGGCCAACGCTTGGATGCAGAATCCAGTAGGAACCATGTTTAATCCTGAAACCGCACGAAATGAGATGGTGGACTTTTGGTCTGTAATTTTCTCTCAAACAGCGGTGAATAAATTTATACATACCATCACTTCAGGTTTTGTTCTGGGGGCCCTATTTGTTATTGGAGTGAGTGCTTGGTTTCTCATTAAAAAGAGAGAGCTACTATTTGCAAAACGGAGTATTGTAATTGCAGCTACATTTGGACTCCTCAGCTCAATCATTTTAATTGCCAGTGGAGATACTTCAGCCAAAGAGATTGTGAAAACGCAACCCATGAAATTTGCGGCTATGGAAGCTCTTTACGAAGGGCGAACTCATGCACCATTGGTGGCTTTCGGTATTTTAAGTGGCAAGGAGACGCATAAGAATATGACTCCAGATAGCCAAGCGGATTTTATTATGAAGATTGAGATTCCATCAATGCTATCAATACTTGCAGCTGATTACAGTCCTCACACCTTTGTAGCTGGAATGAAAGATTTAATTATGGGTAATGAAGCTCAAGGAATCATGTCCTATCCTGAGAAAATAAGACGGGGACACGAGGCGCAAATAGCACTTAGAGCATTTAAAGATGCACAAAAGGAAGATCCCAATGGGGAGGAGTTTTTAGCATTGAAAGCAAAGTTTGCCGATCCTGTTTTCTTGGAAGAGTACTATCGCTATTTCGGATATGGCAACTATTACGATGAGGATCCTGAGCAGTTACAAAAAAATGCATTCCTCATGGTACCTCCCATCTCTCTGACCTTTTATGCTTTTCACATCATGGTCATACTGGGAACCTATTTCACATTTTTGTTTGCACTGGTACTCTTTTTAGCTCTGCGTAATCAGTTGCACGATAAAAAATTCATACTTTGGGCAGCTGTTTGGACCATACCATTAGCCCACATCGCTTCTCAGTCTGGATGGATTGTGGCAGAAGTTGGCCGTCAACCTTGGGTAATTCAAGATTTAATGCCCACTATGAAAGCTGTAACTCAAATTGATACAGGGGCAGTCATGACTACCTTCTTCTTGTTTACCTTCGTCTTTGTAGGACTGGCTATAGCAGAAGTGAAGATCATGATTACACAAATTAAAAAAGGACCTAAAAAAGGAGGAAACGAATAATGTTTGAAACACTAACACACCTATCTCTTCAACAATATTGGTGGATGATTATAGCTGTTATAGGTGCAGCCTTAGTATTTTTAATGTTTGTTCAAGGCGGTCAGACGCTTATCTACACCATTGGTAAAACAGATGAAGAGAGAACTCTTATAATTAACACTTTGGGCCGAAAATGGGAGTTTACTTTTACCACACTGGTGGTATTTGGCGGGGCCTTTTTTGCGGCATTCCCTCTTTTCTACAGCACCAGTTTTGGAGGTGCTTACTGGGTTTGGATGATACTTCTATTTGCTTTCATTTTTCAAGCCGTCTCGTACCAATTTAGAACCAAACCGAACAATTTCTTCGGAGCGAGAGTATATGAAGGTTTTTTACAGATGAATGGCATTGTAGCCACATTCCTTCTGGGGGTCATCGTAGCTACTTTCTTTACAGGCTCACCCTTCACTATTTCAGACATGAAGGAGATGAATTGGATGGAGAATACCCGCGGATTAGAGCTGCTATTAAATCCACACAACCTCATCATGGGTTTTGCAGTTTTCTTTTTAGCACGCGTGCTTGGTCTGCTTTACATCATCAACTCTGTGGGAGACGACATTATCTATGAAAGATCGAAAAAGAGGCTTTGGATTGAGAGTATTGCTTTCGTTGTTACATTTTTGACTTTCGTCATTTGGTTGATGTTTATAGATGGCTATGCTGTAGTCCCCGATACAGGCGAGATATTTATGCAATCCAACAAGTACTTCATCAACTTTATTGAGATGCCAACGGTACTAATCGGCTTTTTAGTGGGTGTAGTATTGGTTTTAGCAGGTATTATCCAAACTTTATTCACAAACAAACACAGTGGTATATGGTGGTCGGGTGCTGGAACCATCATAACAGTATTTACAATCTTCATGATAGCAGGATTCAACAACACAGCTTTCTACCCTTCTTACCATGATATTCAAAGCTCGATTACTATTGTGAATTCCTCATCCAGTCATTATACTTTGGCCACAATGGGGTATGTTTCATTGATGTTGCCCATTGTTGCTGGATATATTTGGTTGACTTGGCGGGCCATCAACAAACATAAAATCACCAAAGAGGAGATCAATTCAAAAGATACACATAGCTATTAATAAAACAACTGAATTATGACACATACAGCAGCCATTCTATGGTACCTATTTTTGGTAGGTATTATCTTTGCCAGCTATTATGCTTCATTATATACCATCAAAAAATTTGATCGTAAGTGGAAAACCATTACTGAGGCAGAACAAGAAGAAGTAGACAAACAAGAACATCTTAATCAATAGCGCCTTTATTCTATAAGGCTAAGTACCTTAAAGATGGAAACAAAAACAGAAGAGACGATTATCCAGCTATTGGAAATCGTCTCTTTTAATACATTATAATAATATGATGTAAGGAAGAAAACAACTCTACTCTTATTAAACTTCTACACTCTTTCTCGTCATCAAGAATATTGAATAAAGCACATAAACAGGTATAATAACAGCCAAAGCACCAATTCTCAAACAAATTAAAGCTACAACGGATACCAACAACAAAACATATCGGTGTTCATTCCCCTTCCATCCAAAGCTTTTGAACTTCAGTGAAAACATTGGAATCTCACTAACCATCAGTGCTGAAAAAACAGCAACTAAAACTAAAACCATCCAAGGTGAAGTGCTGTTCAATATCTGATCATTTGCAGTGTAGAGTATATAAACAAGCGATACTGTAAACATCCCCGTAGCAGTGGTTGTAAGACCAATAAAATTCTCTGTTTGTCGGGTGTCATTGTTGAATTTCGCCAATCGTAGTGCTGCAAAAACAGTAAGAATGAAAGGTAGTAAAACCAAGACTTGCCCCATCACACCAAGACTAAAAAAACCACTTCTCCACTCTCCAGTTATTTGAAAATGAATTACCGAGGAGAAGACTGCAGCTGGAGCCAATCCAAAACTTATCAAGTCTGCCAGTGAATCCAAATCTTTACCAATAGCACTGTAAGCTTTCAGTGCTCGTGCAGCAAACCCATCAAAAAAATCAAACACTGCAGCCAGTAAAATGCATAAAGCGGTTAAATCTGGTCGACCGTTAACAGCTAAATAGACACCCACGGCGCCCAAAAGCAAATTACATGATGTTAACGCATTGGGTATGTGACGAATAATTGACATGACAAATAGTTTTACTTCACAAAGCTAATGGAAAAAAGGATTTTAAAGACTTATAGATACATTGAACTCGTTATTTAACTGTTCATTACTCTTTTCCAGAAGCCCAATAAATCCCACCTCTCAAATGCTGAACGAAAAGCGAATCTCTATAAAGTTCAGAAACATGCCCCAAAGCAGATTGAAAAACACGACCTTTCCCAACACCCTTGCTCCAAACCAATGGGTGGTCACCCATACGCTGTTGAGCGCCTTCAAACCATCCATTGTCATCTACATCGTACGACGACTCATCAATGGATATCAGAACATCTACATCCTCGCGAGGATTACGATCAAAACTATACCACTCATCTTCGATAATCCAAACAGAATCAGAAAAAAACGAGGTTGCTGGATGATCAAAGTTTTCAATTATCAGCTTTCCTTGTTGCACAGGTGGATGGCCTACAAAAATCCCACCGACTGCATCCACAAACCAAGGCCAATTGTTTTCCGTAACTGTTCCAGCATGGATAGTAACCAAACCGCCTCCTCCTTCCACCCAATCGCGAAAAGCCATCTGTCCCACCTCTCCAAGGATATCTCCAGCGGTTTGCAAAAAGATAATAACATCAAATCTTTTAAGATTTTCATCAGTAAAAACAGTAGAATCTTCTGTGGATTCTATTGTCCAGCCTTCCGCTTTTGCTAACTTATTAAGGGCTTCCAAACCAGCTGGAATTGCCTCGTGACGATATCCATTGGCTTTTGAAAAAACCAACAAGTCCAAAGTTTCTGTTCGTTCACATCCCATAAGAACCAGAATTATTAATACTGTATATAGTCTTGACATAATTTAAAAATTAGAAACACTTCATAAACCTAATAATACCTCCCCATCAATGGGTGGTCAACAATAATGCGCTTGATGGTTAAATCATCAATAACGCCTTGGTTTTTGTAAAGAATATTTCCACCTGGCTCTATCAAAACAGAAAAGGGGATAGAACCACGCCACTCTGAATCAACAGCCGATGTTAATTTCTCCTTCTCTTCCTCAGAGAAAATAAAATTTTGCACAGAAACACCATTCTTCTTTAATACAGCCAATGCATCAGACTCTTTGTCGGGATAATCAGCGGAAATAGTAATCAACTCAAATGCACGATTCCCATAGTACCGCTGAAGCTCAACTAAATCAGGCATCTCAATTACACAGGGAGCACACCAACTGGCCCAAACATTAATTAATCGAAGCTTTTCAGAATCATTCTTCATCAATTCATGCACACCTGACTCATCTATTTGAGTTATTTCAACTGGGCGTGCAGACCAATCTTTATTAACTTTATCAGCCCACCCAGCCATCCAAGACCACTTAACTGAACATCCAAAAGCACTGGTCACAGGATTAGTCACTTCCTCACCTACCAATACCTGATCTACAGCCAATCTTACATCTTCGGCATTGGCACTACCTGGACGTTCTATACCATCTAAACGCCCATTGTAACGCAGCTTTCTCTCGGCATCAAAAACAAAGACATGGGGAGTGGATACGGGTCCAAACTTCAACGAAGCTGCGTGATCATCACCATCGTACAGATAAGGAAAGTTATATCCTTTATACTCAGATCGAATAATCATGGTTTCGAAAGTATCATCCAAATCAGAATAGCTACACTCTTCTGGTAGTAAAGCCAAAGAGCTATTTGGATTAATGGCAACTACCTGAACTCCCTTATCCAGATACTCTTTTGTAAAATCAATTAATCTATCTTCATAAGCCTGTGCCGTTGGACAATGATTGCTGATAAATGCAATTACTAATATTTTTGCATCTTTAAAATCGTTTGAAGAAACCATTTGACCATTCATATCAGGCAATTCAAAAGCAGGCATATCAGAACCTGTGGCCAATGTTGTTACTTGCAACTTCTCCAAAACAACAGGTTTGGGTTCAAAGCCAACATTATTTTTATTCGTTTTTTGGCCTGCACATCCGGCCAGAACAAGCACGCTCAAAAAAGCTGTTAAGAATCGAATCATAATATTGTCTGTTTAAAATTATTATTGGGTTAATTTAATGTTTTTTATTCTATATAAGGCAAGAAGTTTAGAACATAACAGAGATACTTGATAAAATCTTGCATCCAAATAGACAAAATACATTCGACCACTCATCTCATCAAAAACAAATTGTCCTCAATAGATCATTTTTAAGTGCAAAAAATTTGATACAAAAGGAAAAAACAATAGTTTTGTAATTATATAAAACAAAAAACATGATTTTTACACATCACATCAATGCTCATCATCATCTCCTTTCATAAGGGGTGGGCTTGTTGTGTGTATCATAATTACAAAAAGGCTTACCCTATGGTGAGCCTTTTTCATTTTTATTTATAATTAACAAATCCGATACCATGGACATGGACACAACATTACGAATTGCTCTTCAAAAAAAAGGAAGACTATTAGACGACAGTTTGACCTTGATGAAAGAGTCAGGCATCAAATTTAACATAGGCAGCGGACGCTTAGTGGCACAATCCACCGCTTTCCCTATTGAGG
>CAZJDS010000020.1:0-18532 GCA_964544795.1 uncultured Alkaliflexus sp.
CCTTTGCTCTGGGATCTTTACAAGCAGAAAAATCCACAGCTCCACCTGACTCCCAGAAATCTTTCCAGTGGGTTTCATTATTCTGAGCAGTCTCTTTAAAATTAGGCAGATGTGCTTCAGTTCTCTCAGGTGAAAACAGACTGCTAAATTCAATAGACGAACTTCCCGACTCATCAATTAATCGAAACCTGTGTGGTGCTACCTCTTTTAGATTAGCCTCTTTATTCCATTCAATAGATGTATAATAAACATCATCATCCAATTGCCTTTTAACTAAGGCAGCATGATCATTGGTCAATTCTAACTGAGAAGTGTGTTTATCGAGAACAGAAAAATCATACCCTGGATGCGTATGAGACGCGCGTCCATATGGGAATATCCATTCAACAGCTAACCTACCCTCTTTAATCAAAGGAGATTCTATCTGCGCGGAAACCATGTCAATATCCTGATGAACAAAGACTTTCACCTCTACTTTTTCTCCTTCCACTTTAAAATTAGAAGTTATTTCTCCCTTCCACATATCTAAATGATGATGCGGATCTTGAACATCTTTAATTTCAATCTCTTGACCATCTTCCCGAATAACTACCAAACGAATTACCCCTAAATGTAGTCGATGAGGATTCTCTCTAAAATAATTGGATGCACCAATTTCTCGTTCATTACCTTTTAATTGATGTTCATAGGGAACTTTTCGCCCTTCTACATCAAAATATTTATAGGTTTCTGAAATATCATAGTTCTCAGTGTTAGGGATTGTGTGCCAACCCCAATTGGACATAGTTCCTAAAGAAACACCCTTTTCATACTCTTTGTAAAAAGTTTGCAACCCTGTAAAATCAGTTGTAAACTCAAAATTCCCATTCCCCACAGATAATGAAGCTAAGGTGTCAAAATTTTCTACCGTGATATTATTCCTGTGAACGAAGTTAAACCGATCAATAGATCCAGTAGTTGTACAGGAAACCATAAAACCGATTATAGAAAATAAAACCAGACACTTTTTAAATAAACTAACCATATTATTTAGGTTTATTGATGATTACAATTTTAACACAAATTAAAACATTCAATCCTTAAAAAATATTCCTAAGAGAAATGTTTAAGTCTCTCATTTCAATTTAATATCTACAACTCTGTCATAATCAACTAAACAGTAAAAAATAACACAACCCATTGATTATTAACATATAATTACAAATATAAAAAACTAACTTGTATATACAAACAATAACACTGACATTTTATGTGTCATTGAAAATGATTTTTAACAATCTCTGATCTAACTACTAAGAAACAAGAGATTTAGCCAACACTAAAGATGTTGATACAAAAAAACAGCTGCCCAATTTATGGAACAGCTGTTTTATAGAACTATGATTTGTATTATCCTGATCATTCAGGAATTTTGCAGAACATTTATTAAAAAGATTGTTTTCCTTGTTCTAATCGTAAAGTATGGGTGGTTAAATCAGAGACTTCTGATGGGCCAAAATATTGAATCGGACCTGGATAAACAAAGCTTGTAGTCATTGCCCACTCTTCACGTTGAGAGTCTAATGCTTTAAATGGCTGACCGTCTAACTTAACCAAAGCTTTCTGAATAACAGGTTTCATCTCTCCGTGTCTTCTTTCCATGTTCATCATCATGGTAATGGGAGCTCCTCCAGGCAACCACTCCGCAGCAGGCTCAGTAAGGTTTTTAACAGATGCCATATAACCTGTCTTCCCTTCTGAGATTAATAATGACGTGGTGATACCAAGACTATAGCAATAATCCGCATCAAAGTTTGAAGGTGATGCACATCTGCCTTCATATCCGAAAAAATGCCCTTGGGCAGAGAATTTCCCAACGTAATTTCCCTCTTTCTTCATCGCCTTTAATTTGGCTTTTACCATATCAATCAAGAGCTTTTCAGTTTCAATCATAGAAACTTGAACGTTACCATGTGGGTCGCGATCAGCCATCAATTGGTTGGCGATGTTATTGGGTAAGCTTCTGAATACATCAGAAGATTCTGAAGAAATCTTAGAAGCAACAAAATCTCGTTTGTCGCGGTTGCTGTCCAATACCAATACTTCAGATTCAAATTTTGCTAAAGTGTCATTGAGTTCAGAGATCAACTTTTTCATTGCAGGAATAAACTCAACTACTCCTTCGGGAATTAAAACAGTTCCAAAATCATATCCTTTTTCAGCACGGCGAGCAATGATGTTGGCAATATAAGTTACAACTTCATCTAAAGTCATCTCCTTATCTTCAACCTCTTCAGAAATGATAGTGATGTTGGGTTGTGCAGAGAGCGCACATTCAAGAGCGATATGGGAAGCAGAGCGTCCCATCAAACGAATAAAGTGATAATATTTTTTTGATGAATTGGCATCACGCTGAATATTACCAATCAATTCACTATATGTTTTACAGGCAGTATCGAAACCAAACGAGGCTTCAACCACTTCGTTTTTCAAGTCACCATCTATGGTTTTAGGTACACCGATGACTTGAATTCCGCTCTTTTTAGAAGCGAAATATTCAGCCAGAACGCAAGCATTAGTATTGGAGTCATCGCCACCAATTATAACAAGAGCTTTAATATTAAGTGCTTTACAGTTCTCGATAACAATATCAAATTGTGCTTTTTCTTCAAGCTTAGTTCTGCCTGATCCGATAATATCAAAACCACCCGTATTTCTATACGCATCCACCACCTCTTTGGTCAAATCTATATATGAATTGTCAACCAAACCAGAAGGACCACCTAAGAAACCATATAGTTTACTTTCTTTATTACACTTCTTCAATCCATCGTACAATCCTGAGATTACGTTATGACCACCTGGTGCTTGTCCCCCTGATAAAATAACTCCCACATTAATTGCAGGATAGGAAACAGAAGAGGAACTAGGTTCAAAAGTAATTACAGGCATCCCATACGTATTGGGAAACATTTTTGAAATATCGGCTTGATCAGCCACAGACTCTGTAATTTTACCTTCTACAATTTTAACATTCCCCTTTAACGACTGAGGAATTTTGGGAACATACTTTTCCCGTGCAATCTGAAGCGGACTTTTCTTTACCATTACAGTTCTTTTAGATTTTATCAGTAAATAATTAATATTCTTCTAAACGCCTCTTTTACTTTATGATTTTTATGAGAGAAAATTGAAACTTATATTGACAATAGAATTTAATCTATAGTTTTCAAACTTCAATGTTTGAATGCCAATCATTTATACTTCATAAAATATGAGAGTTGCAAATTTGCCAATATTTTTCCGTATTGTAAAAAAATAGCAATGATTATTTCCACTTTATTATAAATTAACACCTTTAATTTTCAAATCATTAATTTCATTTGATTATAATTTATTTTTCATTTGCCATATGGAACTCGCCAGAATAATCATTAGCTGCGCTGATCTTCGATTCTCCTTTGTGAGAAGCTCTCTCATGGCTCGTTTCATGTGTTTATAATTTGTTTATTTAATGCCACATGGAACTCGCCGCAATAATCATTTTCTTTTGTGAGAAGTTTTCTCATGACTCGTTTCATATTATACTTATCTGTAAAACGATATATTATACTGCATCATATCATTTTATCTATCCTATAAGTTTTCTTATATTTGAAACTAAATTGAGGAGGGGCTATGGCAAAATTTTCATTCATTATTCCAGTATATAATCGAGGCAGCGAGTTAAAAGAACTGCTTACGACCATTGATTTGCAAACCGAGCGCGACTTTCAAGTGGTAGTGGTGGATGATGGTTCGGAAGACCCCTGTAAAGATGTAGTTTCTCTTTTTGAAAACAAATTCGATATCACTTACATATTTCAAAAAAATCAAGGGCCTGGACCTGCCAGAAATTATGGATCTTCACTTGCCAAAGCCAAATGGCTCATATTCTTAGATTCTGATTGTCTCCTCCCTGAAAACTATCTCAGCATAGTAAGAAAAGAGGTAATTTGTGATGAATTCGACTGTTTTGGTGGGCCAGATAAGCCGCATCGAGGTTTCAATACGATACAAAAAGCCATTGGCTACGCCATGAGTAGCATTCTAACTACTGGTGGAATTAGAGGAGGGCGCGAAAAACTTGATAAGTTTTATCCACGAAGTTATAATTTGGGCGTTCGGAAGAGTGTTTTTCAAACGCTTGAAGGATTCTCAGAGATGCGCTTTGGCGAAGATTTAGATTTTAGTATGCGCCTCTTAAAAAAAGGGTACTCTACCCGATTGATTAAAGAAGCATTTGTTTACCATAAACGGCGCAACAACTTCAAATCCTTTTTTAAACAAGTTTACAATTCAGGTATAGCACGTATTAACTTAGAGATGCGTCATAAAAATACATTAAGATTTGTTCATACAATTCCATCATTATTTGTATTGGGACATCTATTTGTGTTGTTAATAAGTTTCACAAATCCTTTGTATTTATTGAGTCTTCTGATGATCCCGTTGATTATCTTCTTCCATGCATTGCATTTTACCAAAGAGAAAAAAACCGCTTTATGGGCAGTTTGGGCTTCGTTTGTTCAAACTTTTGGATACGGTTTAGGTTTTATGAGCGCTTTTTGGAAAAGAATGATTTTAAGAAGAAAAGAGTTCATCGCCTTTCAATCTAACTTTTATAAGTAACAATTAATTTCTGGCTGAAAAAGAGATACGCATATCTGCAGTGCGTTTTTTTATATTCTGTACTATTTTTGGATTAGGAACAGGAATGAATAGAACCAGCTCTTCATCAGACAGATTTAAAAGAAGATGTCTAAGCCATTTACCTCTTTCGTTTATCTTTTCGATATGTAAACTTGTTTTTTGCCTCATCAATACATGTCGTAAATTGACTCATATGAGAGGTAAACGCAATTTTAAAACTTATAGTATATAGATCAAAAAGATTATGTGGTTAAAGAAATATTTTTCTCCTCCATCATTTTTCGCAAATTGATTCATTAATGCATAGCGCATTCTTCCAAGAGCAGTATTTATACTCACATTGGTTTCTTCTGCAATCTCTTTAAATGAGAGCCCCATATAATGACGCATTTTAACCACTTCGCGTTGAGTTTTAGGCAAGCTTTCGACCAACTGAGAAAGGCTGCTACAAACTTCATCGTGCACCATTTCATCCTCAATACTTCTGTCTGAATACCTTTGATTATTAAATAGGTCACGATCATAATCATCATTATACACGACGGGGAATTGCTTCTGTTTGCGGTAATGGTCTATAATTAAATTATGCGCGATACGCATAACCCAAGAGACAAATCGTCCAGATTCAGAATAGCGTCCTCTCATTAAAGTAGAATGAACTTTAATAAAAGTATCCTGAAAAACATCTTCGGACAACTCTTCGTTGCGAACCATTAAAAATATGTAAGAAAACACCTTTTGTTTGTGACGTTCAACAATTACGTCAAAACATTTTTGATTTCCGGATACGAAACCTTTTACAAGTTCTTCGTCCGACAGCTTTAAAATATCTGTCATGATAAAAATAGATTGATTGTCTTGTAAAGATTTCTTCTATACGCAGTGTTTTTTAAGTTTGAATTACAAAAGAATGTAAAAATTATGATAAAAACAAAAAACAACCATCAATTTTAATGTTAACAAGAGAATATCTTTTCATCTAAATGTTGTTTTGGTATCTTTGTGCGTCCTACTTTTAGCAGATGAAAAAAAAGAAAATAGATTCACATTCACATATTCAGATAAAAGGTGCCAGAGTTCACAATCTGAAAAACATTTCGCTTGATATACCCCGCAATAATTTTATCGTAATCACTGGTGTTTCAGGATCTGGAAAGAGTTCGTTGGCATTTGACACTCTCTATGCAGAAGGCCAACGACGCTATGTTGAAAGTCTAAGCTCTTATGCGCGGCAATTTTTAGGCAGGATAGACAAACCAGAAGTAGATTATATTAAAGGAATTCCTCCCGCTATTGCCATCGAACAAAAGGTAAATACACGTAATCCTCGATCAACCGTTGGCACTTCTACAGAGATATACGATTATATAAAATTACTGTATGCCCGAATAGGAAAGACTTTCTCTCCTATTTCTGGAAAAGAAGTGAAACGGCATCATGTGTCCGATGTTGTAGATTATATAAATCAACACCCAACAGGAACAAGAGCGGCTATTTTAGCTCCACTCATTCCTACGGAAGAGAGAAGTTGTAGAGAACATCTGGAAGTGTTGATCAAACTTGGTTTTAGTCGCGTGGAATGGGAAGGCGAATTTGTTTCCATCTCTGAGCTACTGGAGAGCGAACAGGTAGATCCAAAAGATTGCCAAAAATTTCATCTCCTCATCGACAGGGTAAGTGTTGATCTCTCGAATGAAGACAACACCTCACGCATGGGCGACTCCATCCAAACCGCCTTTTATGAAGGAAGAGGAGAATGTATCATAAAAATATATGAAGGAAAAAAAACAACTAGCCGTAGTTTCTCCAACCAATTTGAACTGGACGGAATTGTCTTTGAAGAACCCTTTAACAGCCCCTTAGGTGCATGCCCCAAATGTGAAGGATTCGGTAGTATTATAGGAATTGATGAAGATTTGGTAATTCCCAACAAACATCTTTCTATTTATGAAGGAGCCATTGCCTGTTGGAAAGGTGAAAAAATGGGAAGATGGAATGAAAAGTTGGTCACCAACGCTCACAAATTTGATTTTCCAGTACACAAACCCTATTATGAACTTTCTATTGACCAACGGCATCTGCTTTGGACGGGGAACAGCTATTTTCGTGGATTAAACGATTTTTTTGTTCGACTAGAAAAGAAACTCTATAAAATACAGAATAGAGTTATGTTAGCCCGTTATCGAGGTAAAACTATTTGCCCAGATTGCAGAGGAACCAGGTTAAAAAAAGAAGCCTCATGGGTAAAAGTGGGCGAAAAAAGTATTCATGATTTGGTGAATATGCCCATAGATCAGTTGGCGTTGTTCTTTCAAACTCTCTCATTAGAAACACATGATTCAAAAGTTGCCAAAAGATTGCTCATTGAAATTAATGCACGGATAGACTTCTTAAATCGTGTGGGGCTACACTATCTTACACTTAATCGCCTCTCTTCTACCCTTTCGGGCGGTGAAAGTCAACGAATAAATCTGGCCACTTCGTTGGGTAGCAGTTTGGTCGGATCGCTCTATATCTTAGATGAGCCAAGTATTGGCCTGCACTCACGTGATACGGAACTTCTCATCGGCGTGTTGAAAAATCTACAACAGTTAGGAAACACAGTAATCGTGGTAGAACACGACGAAGAGATTATTCGTTCTTGCGACGAAATCATTGATATTGGCCCTGGCGCCGGACAACATGGCGGTGAAGTTGTTTATCAGGGGCCATTCTCAGACTTAGAATCTGTTCCAGAGAGCTTGACCACCCAATATTTAATGGGCGTTAAAAAAATAGAGATTCCAAAAAGTCGGCGCTCGTGGAGTGAAGCAATAGAAGTAACTGGCGTTCGAGAGAACAATCTTAAAAATATTTCAGTCAAATTCCCACTTCATATTCTTACGGTAGTGACTGGAGTGAGTGGTTCGGGAAAGTCCTCTTTGGTAAAAAGAATATTATATCCCGCACTCAAGAAGCTCAAGGGAGGATTTGCTGATAAAACAGGAGATTTTGATCTTTTACAAGGAGATTTGAAATCGATTCATGACGTAGAATTTATTGATCAAAATCCCATTGGAAAATCATCCCGTTCTAACCCTGCAACCTATCTAAAAGCTTGGGACGAAATACGCAAGCTTATGTCGGATCAAAAAATGGCACAGATAGAAGGTCTTAAACCAGGGCACTTCTCATTTAATGTGGATGGTGGACGTTGTGAAGAGTGCCAAGGAGATGGAAGCATCAAAGTAGAGATGCAGTTTATGGCAGATCTTGTACTCACTTGTGAAAGCTGTCAAGGAAAACGTTTTAAACCAGAGGTTTTGGAGGTCACATTTCATGGTAAAAACGTCCATGACATTTTAGAGATGACCATCAACCAAGCCATTGAATTCTTTTCTACTTCAGAAGGAACTACAGAGAAGAGAATTGTTCATAAACTTACACCATTAGCAGATGTGGGCTTAGGATATGTTCGCATGGGACAATCATCAAGCACTTTGAGCGGAGGTGAAAGTCAACGCGTTAAATTGGCATCATTCTTAGCTTTAGAAAAAACAGAACCTACGCTTTTCATCTTTGACGAACCTACTACAGGACTGCATTTTAACGATATTCAAAAACTCTTAAAAGCATTTAATTCATTGATTGATAAGGGACATTCGATTATTGTGGTGGAACACAATATGGATGTGATAAAATCAGCTGATTATGTAATTGATTTGGGTCCTGAAGGTGGAAATGATGGTGGAGATCTTGTATTTGCAGGAAAACCTGAGGAACTGGTTGCTGTACAAAAGTCCTATACGGGGAAATATCTGAAAAATTATTTGCAAAACTGATACAATAAAAAAGCGCTTTCAACCAAGCGCTTTTTTAATGTTTTATTTCGATTTTATTCCCAATCTGAAAAATACTTCATAAACTGAGCACGTTCATATAATGCGGGGTTTTTCATATTTCCATAACTCATAGAACCACGGAACTCTTCAATGGATGAATATCCTTTATCGTCCATCCAAGAAGAGAGTTTTTGAACCATTTCTGCTATCGCAGCAGGCCCTTTTTTATAAATTGCAGAACAAGTTTGCACCGCCTGAGCACCAACGAGCAATTGTTTAATCACCGCCTCACCATCATGAACCCCGGTGGAAGAAGCCACATCTATACTACGCACTTTATCACTCACAATAGCTACCCATCGCAAAGAACCACGAATATCTGCTGGAGAGCTTAAGATTTCAGAACTAACCAAGGTTAGTTTATGAATATCAACATCGGGTTCATAAAAACGATTAAAAAGAACCACCCCTTTAGCACCAATAACAGACAATCTATCCACCACCTGAACCAAATTAGAGAAGTAAGGGCTTAGTTTCATAGAAACAGGAATCGAAATAGAATCAGAAACTACCTGTGCAATTTTGTAATAGATCTCTTCATACTCAGCGGCAACACTATTTTTATCGGTATTTACAACAAAAGCGTTAAGCTCTAAAGCATCTGCGCCAGCTGCTTCAATCTGTTTTGCAAAATCAACCCACTCGTTGGCCGAAAAACAGTTGATACTGGCAATGATCGGAATAGTGGTTTCTTTTTTGGCACTTTTAATTAATTCGAGATACTCATTAACAGAGTGCTTGCGATTATAGTTCTGGATATAATCAAGTGCTTCAGGGTGATCAAGTCCTTCGCTTGTATGAACCTGATGATTTATCTCATGTAAAATCTGCTCTTCAAAAAGAGACTTTAGAACTACAGCTCCAGCTCCAGCGGCTTGTAGTTTCTTTATTTTAGCTACACTATTGGTCAACCCAGAACTTCCAACTATTATAGGATTTTTGAGTTGTAGCCCCAAGTAGGTGGTTTTAAGTTTAGACATATTTTTTTAGATTTAGTAGTATGATCTTTTATAGTTCAATACAATCAAGATGCAATTAACGATCGCCAAAAATAGCACTTCCTATACGAACAATGGTACTTCCTTCCTCTATAGCGATTAAATAATCGTCGGTCATTCCCATGCTTAACTCAGAAAAGGAATCAGAGTTTTTCAATTTAATTTTAGCTTTATCAAACAGCTCTCTCAGATGTTTAAATTCACCTCTAACCAAATTTTCATCCTCCGTAAAAGTAGCCATCCCCATCAATCCTTTAATTTCAACATACTCAAATTCATTGGTGTTATATTCTTCAATGAGTTCAAACAATTTCTCTTCGGTCAATCCAAACTTAGAATCTTCCTGTGCAATATGAACTTGTAAAAGAAGGGAGATAACACGCTTATTCTTTTTACCTTCGCGCTGAATAGTACGCAACAACCTCAACGAATCTACACTATGGATTAAATGGATATAGGGCGCAATGTATTTTACTTTGTTAGATTGTAAATGCCCAATCATATGCCACTCAACATCATCGGGCAACTGCTCAGCTTTTTCAATCAGCTCCTGCACTCTATTTTCACCAAAGGCACGTTGACCCATGTCATATGCTTGCATAATTATTGACGTTGAATGAGTTTTTGAAACAGCAACCAATTTTACATCATTGGGCAATGCATCTTTAAATTCTTTCAATCGTTCTTCAACAGACATATTCAATTTATCTTAAAAGGTTCTTAATTTAATTTTGTAAAAACTCTAAACCATCTCCTTTGGGAATTTAAAACAATTATATATAAAATGAAGCGCTTTGGCTTCTGCACCACATAGCAAATGTATTTATGACTTACTTTGTAAAGTATCAACCCAAAATAATCCACAACAAAGATGTTTATTCGAGAAAAGAGATTGAGATGGAGAATCATTTCCTCAACATCCTTTTTGGATAAAAGGGAGAATTAAACAAAGATACCAACAAAAAGAGCTATCACCTATTCCAAATCGTGAATTGCTAATCCACTACGAAGCTTAGGTTCAAACCAAGTAGTTTTTGGTGGCATAATATTCCCAGTATCAGCGATATCTATAAGTTGTTGCATAGATACAGGAAAAAGTGCGAATGCCACTTTCATTTCTCCAGAATCAACCCTTCGTTCCAACTCTTCCAATCCTCTAATTCCGCCCACGAAATCAACTCTTTCTGAAGTTCGTAAATCTTCAATTCCTAATATATGATCTAAAACATATTTTGATAAAATGGTCACATCCAAAACGCCAATGGGATCCGAATCATTAAATGTTCCTTTTCGTGCAGTTAACCTGTACCAGCATTTATTAAGATACATTCCAAATTCATGCAACTGACTTGGCTTAAATATTTCATCTCCCATCCTATTCACTTCAAAGTGCCTTCCCAAAGCAGCTATAAAATCGCCTTCAGATAAACCATTTAGATCTTTAACTACACGATTATAATCGATAATGGTAAGTTGATTATCTGGAAAATGAACTGCCATAAAAAAATTATAATCTTCTTTGCCCGTATGATTCGCATTTGATTTTCGTCTCTCCTCTCCCACACGTGCCGCAGCTGCTGTACGGTGGTGACCATCAGCCACATAAGTACAAGGAACTTTCTCAGCAAACAGCTTTTCTATAAGCTGATTGATCTCTTTGTTCCAAACTACCCAAAATTGATGTCTAAAACCATCTTCGCTAACAAAATCATATTCAGGTTTTTCAACTGAGACAATCGACTCTACAACTTCATCAATCTCAGGTACAGCTTTATAACTAAAAAACACAGGTTCAAGATTTGCATTGTTCATACGAATATGAATCATCCGATCATCCTCTTTTACAGGGCGGGTTAGTTCGTGTTTTTTGATAATACCATCGAAATAATCTGAACAAGCTGCAGCACCAACAATTCCATATTGCGTGCGATGATTCATCGTCTGTGCATATATATAAAATCGAGACTCATCATCTTTTACTAACCAACCGTTATTCTGAAAAGCATGAAAATTCTCCACCGACTTCTTATACACCTCTTCTGAGTGTACATCTATCCCATTTTTACATGTAATTTCAGCACGTGTTATACGAAGCAAAGAGTACTTATTTCCTTCTGCCATTTTAGCTGCCTCTTCGCTGCTCATCACATCATAAGGTAAACAAGAGAGTTTTTGAGCTATTTCTTTGGGGGGGCGGAGACCTTTAAACGGTTTAACAATTGCCATGAGCTATAAATTATAAGATTTAGTAGATTAGAAAATTATGAGTTTACCTATTCTAACAACTTGAATAATTTTGAGATTCTTATATTATACAAGTGTTATATAGGTGATATTTTTAAAAAAAATTATCGATTAATACGAAAAGTCTCATCGCCGGAAGTGAAAAAGCTAACAATTTGACGAGCTGCTGCTACCCCAGCATTCACATTTGCTTCTTCGGTTTGAGCTCCCATTTTTTTAGGTGTGAAGAAATGACGGTTAGGGAATTTAGTTTTGAAAACCTCCGCATTGGATGGAGCAATATCAGAAAGATATACTAAATCATCACGCTCATTCATCACTTCAACCAACTCCTCTTCATTAACCACTTCTTTACGGGCAGTATTAATTAACACTGCGCCTTTAGGCATCATCGACAAAAGAGATTTGTTGATAGATTTAATAGTAGACTCAGTTGCAGGAATATGCAGAGAAATTACTTCGCAAGTGCGATAGAGATCCTCTATAGAATTTACAGATTCTATTCCGTCTGATTCCATTCTATCGGCTGTTACATAAGGATCATAGGCATACACTTTCATTCCAAATCCAAGCGCAATTTGACCTACAAAATGTCCCACATTTCCGTAAGCATGAATTCCAAATGATTTACCGCGCAACTCTGTTCCAGTAGAGCCGTTAAATTGATTGCGGATTCCAAAAATTAACAGTCCAAAGACCAACTCGGCAACTGCGTTGGAGTTTTGACCTGGTGTATTCATAGCAATCACATGCTTTGCCGAACAGTTTTCCAAATCAAGATTGTCGTATCCAGCACCTGCACGCACAACTATTTTTAGTTTTGAAGCTGCGTCAATGACTTCTTTATCCACTTTATCTGAACGAACAATTAAAGCATCCACATCAGCAACTGCATCTAACAGTTCCTGTTTTGTTCTATAATTTTCAAGAATCTTTAGTTGATAACCTGCTTGATCTATTACTGTGCGTATTTCATCAACTGCAATTTTAGAAAAAGGCTTTTCCGTGGCAATTAAAACTTGCTTCATAACGACTATATTTACTTATAAAATTCTCTAATTTTAATAAACTCCATTCAAATCAAAAAGGGGAATGTGATATGCACTATCACCATCTCCCCTTCCTATATGCTATTGTTTCAATATATCACTTTTATCTTGAAACATGTGACTAATTAATGTTTTTTCTCAAATTCTCTCATTGCATCTGCCAAAGCTTTAATACTTGACTCAGGCATAGCATTATATACAGAAGCTCGAAAGCCACCCACAGAACGGTGTCCTTTTATTCCAATCATCCCTTTTGCAGCAGCAAAATCACGAAAATCAGCTTCCAATTCTTTGTACTCCTCGTTCATCACAAAGCAGATGTTCATGATAGAACGATCTTCCAAGTTTTTAACTGTACTTTTAAAAAGTTTGTTTCGATCGATTTCATTGTATAACACAGCGGCTTTTTGAATATTCCTCTTCTCCATCTCTTTCAAACCACCTTGTGCTTTTAACCATTTAAGGGTTTGTAGAGCAGAAAACACAGGCAAAACAGGTGGTGTGTTAAACATAGAGCCATTGTCTATATGCGTTTTGTAGTTTAACATGGTAGGAATGGGACGATCAACTTTTCCTAAAACATCTTCTTTTACAACGACAAAAGCCAATCCAGCAGGTGCTAAATTTTTTTGCGCACCACCATAAATTATACTGTACTTAGATACATCCAAAGGACGTGAGAAAATATCAGAAGACATATCTGCTACCAACGGAATCTTCACCTCTAAATCCTTTTTTATTTCAGTTCCGTAGATAGTATTATTGGTTGTAATATGAAAATAATCAGCATCTTCTGGAATAGAATACCCTTTTGGGATATAGCTAAAATTCTCATCTTTTGAGGAGGCAACTTCAACTACTTCACCGAAAAACTTTGCTTCTTTTAAAGCTTTAGAAGCCCAAGTCCCTGTATTTAAATAAGCAGCTTTTTTATTTAATAGGTTGTAAGGAACCATGCAGAACTGCATACTGGCTCCACCGCCTAAAAAAATAACTTCATAACCAGCGGGTACTTCCAACAACTCTTTGAAAAGCTTGTTAGCTTCTTCCATTACGGCCATAAACTCTTTGTCGCGATGGGATACTTCCATTACAGAAAGACCCGTACCAGCAAAATTTAAAACCGCCTCAGCAGTGTTTTTTATAGTAAACTCGGGAAGGATTGATGGTCCAGCAGAAAAATTATGTTTCTTCATTAAATCAAATGTGTTAAGTTGTATCTGAATCGGTTAAATATCGGTATTAGAAATTTTCAATAGTGTGTTTTAAAAAAAATATTTACTTAAAGTCTATAAATCAATTTACAATTGCTGTAAAAACATCCTCCAACCGTTTTGAATAATGATGGATGGAACTGATAAAACAAGAATTAAACAATGCCATTTGATTGATTTACAAACAATTAATCATAATTGAACTAAAAACCTGTGTTTATACAAACCACAAAATTAATAGAAAATTAGAGAATATTGATTACAAACTGAATTAAAACTGCAAGGTTAATAAGCAAAATCATACAATACAAATGTTTGTACAAAGAAACTTTTTTTGAAGAGGTATTTAGAAATCGGTCAATCTGAAAATTAACAACTTAAATAAATGGAGTTTTCGTTATTTGAGCAGGCACATTTCGATTCCTAATAACTACAAAAATAGGCGTTCCAACAGATGCATATCTCTTCTGAACATAGCCCATGCCTATACCTTCTTTTAAAACGGGCGACATAGTTCCTGAAGTTACTACTCCAATCTCTTCTCCTTGCGCATTCAATAAAGTATAGCCTTGCCGTGGAATTGCCTTTTGACCCATTTTAAAACCTTTTAAGATACGCTCTGTGCCGTTAACTTTCTGATCTTGCAACAACTCTTTATCTGCAAAAGCTTTCTCATCGGTAAGCTTTGTAATCCAACCCAAACCTGCTTCAATGGGAGAAGTAGTCTCATCAATATCATTTCCATAAAGGCAAAAACCCATTTCCAATCTTAATGTATCTCTGGCGCCTAAGCCTGCAGGAATTAAGCCATAAGATTCACCTGCTTTCATTATCTTTTGCCACAATTTAACTGCATCACGATTATCAACATAGAGCTCAAAACCTCCAGCTCCTGTATAACCTGTTTTGGAAATGATCACCTCGGCAATTCCTGCCATTTCTCCAGTTACAAACGAATAGGGGTGCATAGAGGACAAATCAATAGGAGTTAACACTTTAAGAATCTCTTCGGCTTTAGGCCCTTGAACGGCTAAAAGAGAGATTTGATCACTGGCGTTTTCCAACTCTACTCCCTCCACTTTATGCTGCAAACACCAATCCCAATCCTTCTGAATGTTAGAAGCATTCACCACCAACATATATTTTTCATCTTCATATTGATAAACCAGCAGGTCATCAATAATCCCTCCACGACCATTCGGTAAGCAGGAGTATTGAATTTTACCAGGAGCTAGCTGCGAAACATCATTGGAAGTTATCCTTTGAAGAAACCTCATTGCATTAGGACCTTTTACCCAAAATTCTCCCATATGGGAGACATCAAACAATCCTGCAGAATTGCGAACTGCCATATGCTCTAAAGTGATCCCATCATACTCAATGGGCATTTCATATCCAGCAAAAGGCACCATTCGTGCATCTGCTGCAATATGCAAGGGATAGAGAGGGGTTCGTTTCATAGTTAAATGTTTACTGAAAAATTACAACTTATAAAATTAACCTTTTGGCACTACAGTTCAAGTAAAAACGACCATTTTTTAAATACTATAATAGAAGAGGCTAATTAATATGAAAGGATCTACCAAGCAGAAGTGGGAGATAGTTAAGAATATCTTCACTACAAAGCAGACACAGAAACAGAGAAATATAACGTTGTAGGTGCTTTTGCAAATGAAACAAACCACTTCTTGGTTATGATGTTGGTTGTAGATGAACCAAGGCCTCAGAATCTAATTCTTAAAAATCTTGCTGAATAGGGCGATGTGACACACAATTTCGTGCTTAATCCAATCTATGAAAGTAGCCCATCAACTGCTCTGATCAGTCAATCAGGTGATATTAAGATAGAAAAGATGACTTTTTCACCGATGGTAACTCATAAGGAGCAGGTTGAAATGGGAAAAGTAGATCTAAAACTGAGCTTTTCAGGAGTTTTTGCTACATATGAATTTAATGAAGGCGTTGACGACAAAGAGTATCATGGAAAGGGGGAAGAGGTTCGAGTTTCTGGTACCATAGAAACTTTATAACTCTTTACATCTGATATTGAAATCCTTATCTTCTAAAAAACAACTGGTTCTGTAGAGATTTTTTTTAAATTTATTGGTGAGGTTCAAAACAGATTTATAAATAGTCTAATCATGTATAAGACTATAATATCACACAATAGAAATAAATTTTCTGTTGTGTGACAAATTTTGTTAAATTTGTATTCAATTGTGGTTTTATAATATTTTAGAGTATGAATCCAGCCTTAAAAACCATTGATTTATCCTATTTAGAAAGTATTGCCAATGGTGATAAAGAAATTCTAAAGGAGCTTATCAATATCTTTATTGATCAGGTCGAAGAATTTAGAATAGGATTAAATGCTCATTTCAATAATCAATCTTGGAAAGAACTGGCAGCTTTAGCGCATAAAGCCAAAGCATCTGTTGTTGCAATGGGAATGGTAAATTTGGGAAATATCGAATTAAAAAATCTTGAACTCATTGCAAAACAATATAGGATTAACGAACTTAGTAAATTAAATATAATTTCAGAGAAAGAAAAGAAAGAACTTGATTTTATCACTGCTCAATTTAATAATTGTACACAAGAGCGTAAAGAGTGGGTCGGGGAGAATTCCCATCCAGAAATGGTTCGTAAGATCATCAAAAAAGTGAATGACACTTGCCAAAAAGCACTCATTGAACTAAGAAACGTATAGAGATAAATACCATGCTGAGAACAAAAACTATAGAGAATAAGATCGTTGGTGTAATAGAAAACACCGACAGATTAAACGCAACTATTGCGCAAGAGATTAAAGAAGAATTAACTGATGCTCTTATAGAAGGAGGCTACAATCTAACACTTGATTTAAGCAACATTCGTTTTATAGATAGTACGGGTATTGGTGTTCTTATATCAGCTCTAAAAACCTCACGCCAAAATGAAGGTAGTTTCATATTAAAATCTGTTCAAAAAGATGTGATGAGCCTCTTAACATTAATGAAATTAGATAAAGTGTTTGATTTTGTTTAACACCACATTCGGTTTAATTATCTCTTATTAAATAGAAAATAAAGAAAGGCTGTTCATTTAGAGCAGCCTTTTTTCTTACTATGATCAAAAAATAAGCAATTTCATCCGAACAAAATTATTTGAAAACATCTATACTATGAGTTTATTACATCTTATCAAAACCAGAAAATCTGTTAGAAAATTTAAACCAGATAAAGTATCTAAAGAGTTAATTCTTCAACTCCTGGAAGCAGTACGATGGGCTCCTTCGGCAGTGAACCGACAACCCTGGCGATTCATCGTGGTAGATGCCCCTGAATTGATTCAAAAAGTGCAAGAATCTTATCCACGTGAGTGGTTTAAATCTGTCCACCAAGTAATCATTGTTTGTGGTAACCATGAAGAATCTTGGAAAAGAGAGATAGACAACAAAGATTATTGCGATATAGATGTGGCCATTGCTACCGATCACTTAGCACTAAAAGCAACTGAGTTGGGATTGGGAACTTGCTGGGTGTGTAATTTCAATCCAGATACTATTCGACACTCTTTTCAACTTCCTGAAAGTTGGGAACCCATTGTTTTATTACCGTTTGGATTTCCGATGGAAGAAAGCAACCCTACCCCCGTTGAGAAGAATAGAAAGAAACTGGAAGAGTTGGTATACTTTAATACAATCGTTTAAAACAAAAATCCGATGACTCAATATCTGAGCCATCGGACTTTCTCTTGTATGATAAATATATCAATTATCGAATATTGATTCCTACCCCTGCAGTGAGCATAGAGTATTCGCCAAATGTATAATCGCCATGGATGGCGAAAAATCCTAGCTTCAATCGCACACCAGCATTAAAATCAAAGCCCGTGTTTTTATAATTTAATGCGATAGGGTTATCAAGACCTGGTCCGTAATTTCCAGTTAAATCGAAGTCACTGGAAGTATTACCATACCCTACACCCGTATAAACAGAGATTATAGGAATATTTATTCCTACCAGGAAACGAGTGGTAAATCCGCTAGAATTAATCTCTAATTTCTGGTCAGTACCAGTAACAGTACCATCATCATAATCTACATTAATGTCAGCACTTAAATTGGTGTAACCCATCATGACTGAAGTTTGTAGTGCAGGCAAGTGAGAAATAAATGGCAAGTACTCTTTGATACTATGCTTTGCAGCAAAACCGTACAGACCAATCTTACCTGCATCACCGATCTTTATCGTAGGAACAAAGCGAACTGAAACATCTGTGTGAAATGGCAATCCCACAGAGAGTTGTGCAATAGGCATGGGTAATTTCCCAAAACCCGATCCATTGGGCATGGCAAACCTAGGAGTTTCTCCAGGAATGGCAATATTTCTAATTAATACAGGACGTTGGTTTGCATCCATTTCTCCTGCTACAGTAGGTGCAATATGAAGAGAGTTATCCTCTAATCTCCAACGATTATCCATTTTCAAAAG
>CAZJDS010000021.1:0-18225 GCA_964544795.1 uncultured Alkaliflexus sp.
GAAAATAGAATACAATATAAAGAGTTTTAAAAAGCCCTTGTTGTAACAAAATCAGCAGGGGCTTTTTTTGTTGTGTTGGCAAAGCATCTTGCTAATTTATAGGTGATTATACAACCTTTTACTATCACTTTCCGTTATTATACTTTATGATAGGGTTTTAACACTCTATTAATTCATGTGAAACGGATATGGTGCGTAGGCTCTATTACATATTTTTTTTCTTTGCTCTCTACCTTTGTTGTTCATTGTCGGTAGAAGGCCAGATCAGGATTTTTAAAAAAAGAAGTCAAGTAGAGCGCGCCACACGTGATTTGGAAAAGCGCCGAAAGCCTACAGCAGAGTTTAATCCTTTCAACCCATTGCAAGAGATGGGCACATCTATCATCTATAAACGAGACGACCATCTTTGGTCGCCAGAAACTGCTTATATCTCTTTTTTAAACGCGGGAAATGTGAGTGTATTAACTCCTTCAAGATGGGGAGTTGGATCGAATTTTGAGCTTCAAACCTTATTGGGTGCCGATTATTGGGTGCCCAACTTTCTTATCAAGAAAGGATGGCATGCAAAAAATTTACTTTGGTCTTCCAGGCATGGATTGTATCTTCCGACATCTGGTTTAAGATGGGCTCAAAAGGAAGGACACCAAAGCATAGCAGACTCTTTGATTGCTGTTCCATTCATAATTTCGATGAAGAGTGAGTTGATCGTTAGTCGCCCATTTTACAATCAGTTGAATTGTAATTCAAAAATCCCCTACCTCATAATAACCGCAGCACTTTCATTGGATTATGGTGTCTCATTTGATACAAACCATCTTAATAATTCAACAGAACATATTATTGGGAGTCGTCATCCATCTTTAACTGGAAATGGTCTTTTGGTAGGCGTAAGATTACAAGCAGATGCCTTATTGATGGAGGATTTATATGTTAGGGGGCATTTGAAATATTTCATGGGAGAGATGGAGTTCAATGCTTTTGAACATCGTGCTTATGTTGAATATCTTCTGAATAATTATTTTTCAGTTTCGGGCGGTTACTTCCTTTCCATAGGGAAGTATGCTTCCTCTACTTTCATGGTTCTGCCGTTTGTTGATATTACCATCTATTTTGGGAGCAAACCCAGGAGATCCTCCGGATTATTTAAGGATAGGATGTTCTAATTGGGCAGGTTGTTTTGTTGAAAGCGTCTTCCTTTTCCGTGCCCCTGACCTCTTCCTTGTCCTCTTCCTTGTCCTTTGTGACCTCTTCCCATACCAGATCTTTTTTCTAATCTTGAAAACAATATGCTTATTTTCTCTTCTTGTTCTGGTGTACAAATGTCTTTGATGGCTAAGAAATGCTCAATGGTTAAGTTCTTTATGGCTGTATGGGCTTCACCCACCTCTTGAGACAAATCATGCAGTAAATCCCTGTTGGGAAGTTTTTCTTTTAATTCCACCATTATTTTTATCTCTATTTCAGAAATCTGATCTTTTAATAGATCTAACTCTTGACGATAACCATCTTCTAAAGTCTGAAATTGTTTTTGCTGTTTCTCATCAAAGCCAATATATCGTGATAGTTGATAATTGTTTTGTCCGTAACCTCTCTCTACAGATGTGTTTACAGAGGTTGGTGAATAGACGTTTTTATTATCATATACTTGATAGATGGTCCACCCAGCAACAAGTGCTATAATTAGGACAACGATTATTAAAATGGTTCTATTCTTCATATAAGTCGTTATTTAACCAATTATCTTCTAAATTTAAGCCCATAGAAGTGGAAGAAAAATATTGAGAGATCATTTGTTCTTGGTCATTTTCAATTCTACTTCTATCCAATAGATAGGCTGAAATGAAACCCAGCATTAACGTAAAAACAATGACAGCTGCATTTAATAATACTCTTTGTAATTTTCTAATTAGAGGATTTTCTCTCTTTTGAAGTTTGACCATTATTCGTGTGGAGATAAATGGCGAAACAGCTGTTTGTTTCTCCTTTTCTACCAAAAGAAGAAATGAAAGATACGCTTGAGTTTCTTTTTCACATGTAGAACAGTTTTTAATATGCTCCCTCTCTTCAGGAGTGAGCTCACCTGAAGAATGGATGTTTGTAAGGTTCTGTATATATTGGCTGCATTGCATAACTCTCTATTTTAATACTTTATTGCTTTTCAACAATTTTTTAATCTCAATCTCAATTATTGTTCTCTTTTAAGAGCTTTCGTAATCGTGTTCGAGCCCTGTACAACAAACTTTCAGCTGCTTTAAGTGTAATTTCAAGTACATCGGCCAGCTCCTGGTTGCTTAACTCTTGGTAATGGCTTAACACAAAAGCATTGCGTTGTGCAGCTGTCAATTTTTGCAAAATACGGGCAATTTTCTTTTTTTCGTCCCTTCTCAAAATGTTTTGATCGGTTCGTTCTTCTGATATGATCTCTTGTTCTACTTCGCCCTGATCTAATCGTGTAAAGAGATGTTTTACTTTTTGTTTGCGCAAAAAGTTGAGCGACATATTCATGGAGATGCGATAGATCCAAGTTGAAAAGGTTGAATTGCCTTTAAAAGTGTGCAAACGTTTATATACTCTGATAAAAATCTCCTGGGTTAAATCGGCCGCATCTTCTTCATTATGCACGAAACCAATACAAGTTTGAAAAACTTTTTGCTGATATCTTTTCACCAAAAGCTCAAAGGCAGAATCATCTCCCAGCTCTATTCTTTCAATGAGGCTTTCGTCGGTGGTTGTCATTGGCTCAGTTGCATAAATCAAAGCAGGTGGATCTCTTTAGTAAAGAGATCCACCCACAATATTTTACTTAGTTGCTTTTGGTGTTTTGGGGGCAGGATTGGGACAATCTGTACCTGTTCCGTCTTGTAGCCTCTGACCGTTAGAGTTGTTGTTAAATCGACGACCTTTGCCGCTTATACGACCGCTGCCATCTCTTCGACCCTGTCCTTGTCCTAAGCCTTTACCATCTGCACGGCCAGCACCTTTACCTGCGCCTGGACCTAAGCCTTTGCCAAGCCGTTTTCCATCATAATGGTCACAAATTCCGTCGTTGTTTGCATCAACAAATCCAGGTCGATCTGTGATTTCAGTCGTTTCTGTAGTTTCTTGTTTTTCCACTTTTTGTGCATGAATGTTCTCTATGCCGAAAAAGGAAATTCCAACCAATAGAGCCGCACTAATAATAAATCTCTTCATAGTTTTGTTTTTTAAAAGTTTAATAATGTTTACTTACCAATGAATCAGAGGGAACTCTTACTTCTCATCTATACTGGAGGATGATCCATTTTCTCCACTAATTTTGATAGATGAGGTGTTGAAAGAGCTTTTTTCTGACAGGCTTCTATCTCTTTAGACACCGTTTAAACTTAAAACATTCGCTATGTGGGTATTATTTTTAAAATATAAGCGTTAAATTTGACTCTAATCTTGATTATCAAAGGATTGTGTAGTTATAGAAGATTTACTTTTTCTATTAAAAAAGTTAATTAACGCCGATCAGGATTAATTAACTTGAAGATCTATTTATTGTTGAGAGCTTCTGCACCCCCAGTGATCTCTACAATTTGGTTGGTAATGGAGGTTTGACGTGCTTTGTTGTAGCCCAATTGCAAATCACGTATCAAATCTGTTGCGTTATCCGTAGCTTTGTGCATGGAGGTCATTCTTGCGCCATGTTCAGAAGCCTGCGACTCTAAAAGCACTCTAAAGAGCATTACCTGAAGTATGGTAGGAATCATTACTTGAATGATAGATTTGGCATCTGGTTCAAAGATGTAATCAGCAGGTTCTATATCTTCAGCAGCTATTGGATGAAAGGGAAGGTATTGATAAACCTGAACATTTTGTACGGCAGCATTCACGAATTCGTTATATACCAAAATGACTTTTGAGAATTCTCCTTCATTAAAGCGACGCATCAATTCAGCTGAGAAAGCTGATACCTCAGAGAAGGATATGGATTGAAGCAGGTCGTGATACTCTTCGTTAAGTGTTATTTTTCGGCTTTTAAATTGCTTTTCGATCTGTCTTCCTAATACAGCCAGTTTAACTTTTCCATTAATATGGTCTCTGTATAAATCACCATTTAATAAATTTTGAATAGCTTTTACTACGTTTGAATTAAAACTGCCACAGAGACCTCTGTTAGAGGCGATGGCTATTATTAAAGTGTGATCTTTAGCATCGGCGGGTACTTGTGTATAATCCAAGCTTACGTTTTCCACTAAAGAAGCTGATAGTCGTGACATCATTTGAGCCATCTTTTGACTATAAGGGCGGATATGGGTAATGTCCCTCTGTGCTTTTTTTAAGCGAGCCGCAGAGACCATCTTCATAGCATTGGTCACTTGGCGAGTGGTTTTTACCGAGTTAATCCTTGTTCTTATGTCACGTAAATTGGCCATTTTATCTACTTCTTATAATGCTTGTTTATCCACTACTTTATATCTGTTTGCGGTATCTGTTGCTACTTTATGTAAAACACCATCAATGTCTTCATCAAACTCACCATCTCCGATTCTTGTGAGCACATCTTGGTGTCTTAATCCCATGACCTCAATAAAATCATGTTCAAATTCTTTTATCTTATCCAAAGGAACATCGCGTAATAATCCTTTTGTACCGCAATAGATAAGTGCTACTTGGTGCTCAACTGACATAGGTTTGTATTGTGGTTGCTTGAGCAGTTCCACGTTCTTTCGCCCTTTGTCTAGAACATTCATAGTGGCTGTATCCAAATCAGACCCGAATTTAGAGAATGCTTCCAGCTCTCTATATTGCGCTTGATCTAACTTCAATGTACCCGCTACTTTTTTCATAGAGTTGATTTGGGCATTTCCTCCTACTCGTGATACCGAAATACCCACGTTGATGGCGGGACGAACTCCTGCGTTAAACAAGTTCTCTTCTAAAAATATTTGTCCATCTGTAATAGAAATTACGTTTGTTGGGATATATGCTGAAACGTCTCCTGCCTGCGTTTCAACAATTGGCAATGCGGTTAAAGAACCGCCCCCTTTCACCATCCTTCTGATGGATTCTGGGAGATCATTCATTTGCGCAACAATTTTTTCTGAATCGATGATTTTACCTGCTCTTTCCAGTAATCGGGAGTGTAGATAAAAAACATCACCTGGGAAAGCTTCACGACCTGGCGGACGACGAAGCAGTAGAGAAACCTCACGATAGGAGACAGCTTGTTTGGATAAATCATCGTAAATAATCAGAGCGTGGCGACCAGTATCTCTAAAGAACTCTCCAATGGCAGTACCTGCAAATGGCGCATAAAACTGCATGGCTGCTGGTTCTGAAGCCGAAGACGCCACAACTATGGTGTAGTCCATAGCGCCATGTTGTTTCAGCGTATGTACCAATTGTGCTACCGTACTATTCTTCTGTCCAATGGCCACATAGATACAATATACAGGTTCTCCTTTATCGTAAAAAGATTTTTGATTGATGATAGTATCTATGGCAATGGCTGTTTTTCCAGTTTGTCTGTCGCCAATGATAAGCTCCCTTTGTCCGCGCCCAATAGGAATCATCGAATCAATAGCTTTTATTCCAGTTTGAAGCGGTTGGTCAACGGGTTGTCGAAAAATTACTTCTGGCGCTTTTCTCTCCAATGGCATTTCGTAGAGTTTACCTGTAATGGGGCCTTTCCCATCCATAGGCTCCCCCAAAGTGTTTATGACCCGTCCAGTCATTCCTTCGCCTACATTAATAGAAGCAATTCTACCAGTACGCCGAACCACATCCCCTTCGCTCACCAAGTGCGAAGGACCAAACAGAACAATACCCACGTTGTCTTGCTCTAAGTTGAGCACTACGCCCATACAGTTATCAAGTTCTACCAACTCATTGGAAGTGACATTGGTTAAACCATAAACTCTGGCGATACCATCACCCACTTGAAGTACTGTACCTACTTCTTCAAGCTCCATGTTGGTTTCAAATTGTTCAATCTGTTTTCTTAATAAGTCTGATACTTCAGAAGGTCTTATCTGTTCCATTGCCAAGTTTCTAATTAACCAATAATGTTTTTTTGAGCATGCGCAACTGCCCTGTGATGCTGCTGTCCACCTGTTTGCCATCCACTATCACTACCATCCCGCCAATAATCTCTTCATTTTTTTGAAGAGTTAAATCAATAGGCGCTTTAAATTTTTGTTCCAACTCTAATTGAATTTTGTTCTTTTCTTTTTCTGATAAATCGAAAGCAGTAATAAGAGTAACCTTCTTGATTCCAGCGTGTTCTCTTTGAAGATCAAGAAAGTTAATTAACATACTTTTAAGTAGATGACTTCTTTCGTTATTTATTACAAGTTCAATAAATCTGAGCGTAATTTTATCCACCAAAGGTTTAAACACTTCATTTACCACCTTTAACTTTTTTGAATTTGAAATGGTGGCGTTCTCCAAGAGTTGATCCAATAGTTTAGTATCATCCATGACAGAGATTAGAAGTGTGCTGTCGGCACGTATCTTCTCCATCATCGGCGGATCAGCCAATCCAATCTGAAAAAGAGCTTTGGCGTATCGAACGGATATTAAACTGGCATTCATATTAAAATAGATCTTTGATCAACTGTTTCATCTTTAGTTAAAGCTTACATCTTCCAGATATTGGTCGATGAGTGCTTTTTGTTTGGACGCATCTTTCATTTGTTCTCTAAGAATCTTCTCTGCAATTTCCAGAGATAAGAGTCCAATCTGTTTGCGTATGCCCGCCATCGCTTCCGTTTTTTCATTTTGGATTTGCTGTCTGGCCTGCTCAATAATTTTTGTACTTTCCGCTTGGGCAGCATCTTTTGCTTCTGCCACAATTTGATTTTTAATTTCCCGTGCTTCTTTTATTAAAGCGTCTTTTTCTGCATTGGCGGATTCTAACATTTTTTTGTGTGTCTCGCCCATTTTTTGCAACTCTATTTTTGCATTTTCTGCGTCCCGCAATGAGAACTCAATATACTCTTCACGTACTCTTAATGCGCGTAAAATAGGTTTCCATGCGTACTTTCTCAAAAGTAGAAGAAGTGTAAGAAAAGAGAGTGTTGTCCAAAAGACAAGCCCGGGATCAGGTAATAATATCCCCATATTTTTTATTTTCTAATCTAATAATAATTAGCCTTGAAGCCAAGTTACAACGATGGCAAATAGTGTTGCACCCTCAATTAATGCAGCTGCCACAATCATTGCGGTTTGAATTTTTGAGCTAATTTCTGGTTGGCGTGCCATCGCCTCCATGGCAGCTTGCCCAATTTTACCAATTCCATAGCTGGCTCCAAGAATGATGATTCCTAAACCAATAACAGTTAAACTAATTCCTTCCATTTTATTACAATTTTTAAATTAATGTTCCGTGTTCACAGCCATACCAATAAATAAAGCTGTTAATAGTGTAAATATATATGCCTGTAATGTGGCTACCAAAAATTCTAATGAATACATTATCAAAGAGAGCAAAATGGTGAGTGGAGAGGCGTAAATTGACCCTAATACGAAAATGATGGATGTGATACTTAGAATAATAATGTGCCCAGCTGTGATGTTGGCAAACAAACGAAGCATCAAAGCAAAAGGTTTGGTAAACATACCAATGATTTCAATGGGCACTAAAAATATTTTTACATAGAAGGGAGTTCCTGGAGCTACTAAAATTTCTTTCCAATAGTGGCGTGATCCAAAGATGTTGGTAGCTAAGAAAGCAAAAATGGCTAAGGTGAAAGTAAAAGAGATATTACCAGAAAGGTTTGCTCCACCAGGAAAAAAAGGTATAATGCCAATTAGGTTACTTACCCAGATGAAAAAGAATAAGGATAGTAAAAAGGGAGTGAAGAAATCTGCCTTTTTATCTTCTATTTGAGCTCTTACAATATCGTCCCTTACGAAAAGAACAATGGGTTCTAAAATTTTTTGCGCTCCTTTTGGAACTGATGGACCTTTTGCTTTTGCATAAGTTCTTGCTGCTGATATGGATACATATAAAATGACGATCATGGCTAAAAACATGGTCATAACATTTTTGGTTATGGAAAGATCTAACGGTTTTACATTGGTAACTTCTCCTTGTTCATCAATGTCGATAATTCCAGATGAGTTCGTTTCGTATATTTTTTCATTATACATTTTGAAATAGCTATTGCGTGATTCTACCACTGGCTGTTGGTAGAATTTTGCAGAGCTGAATAGATGCAGGCCATCACTATGCCAAAGTATAACGGGTAACGACAAACTAATTTTAATGTCTTCTTTGGATTTACGAGGAATGGTAAGTATTTGGAATTCATGCGTATCGCCAATATGATGCATGATCATTTCGGTAACATCGAAAGAGTCACTCTCAGTATCCTCTACTTTCTTAGCACCTTCTGCTCCGATGAAGGTGAAAATTGAAAAAATGAAATATAATGCAAAAACCCTTCTCATTCATATAAATTATGATGTAACAATTATAATGCAAAAATAATATTTATAACTATGGATTAAGGGGTTGATTTGAAAAGCCATTTAAGTTTCCATCGGGTATCCAATAGCAAAAATAGTAAGTAATTTGTTAAGCCCAATATAGCAAAAGCTCTATGATTTTCCTCAGTTGGTTTTAATACAATAAATAAAAGAGCTAAAAGAATAGCTTGACTAATCAGTGTAACTCCAGCAAATAGTAATCCTACATGGTCTTGGTTTTTTCGAATTAACCAATTAAATAAAAAAGTGCTTGTAACAAAAAGCACGATTAAAATAAAAGAAAAGATCATCCAGCCTATGATCATTTTGTAACCAAGTAAATATTGAGCCAAAAAACCTACTAAAAATAGAATACTACCTAACACTAACTCTTTTCTTATAATCTGCTTCATTTTATAGATCTAAAATTTTATTTTTAAAGGTCATACGGAACTCCTCACCAGCCTATTTGTTCACGTATGCGAGAATCTTAGTTATAGCTCGTTTTATAAATATATAAAATTAAATGAGTAAGCAGGTTGTTTATTTTCAATACCTTTTGTAAAGTAATACCCTTATTTATTTTTTTCTTCTTTAACAGGGATAGAAACGTTCAGGTTTGCTCCCATTGAACAAGTCCCTGTGAATATTGCGCCAGGCTCTATGGATAATTTTCCAGACTTTATTTCACCATTGAATTTTGAGCTAGCTTTGAGAGACAAAAGTTCAGAGGCTGTTACTTTTCCATCTAATGATCCTGAGATTTCTGCGTTGGTACAGATAATCTCTCCTTTAACATATCCATTGTTGCCTATTACAACTTTCCCTTTGGAGTTGACGTTTCCATCAATATTTCCATCAATTCTGATATCACCATTGGTATGTAGATCTCCCACAATCTTTGTCCCTGGGCCGATCATATTAGGAAGTTTGCTTTCTATTTCGGGCGCTTTCATTTTTTTCATTTTAGATTAAATATATTTTGGTTTTAACAATAATTACTCAAGAGTAAGTAGGTGTGTTTTTGAAAAAATCTTTAACAATTAACAAATGTAGGCAAAAACAGAAAAATTTCAGATATAAAAGTAGTTAAATCGAGATCTTTATTATTTATTAGATGTGATAGCTTTTATCTTTTTTATGTGCCGTAGCTTTGATTTTTGTCTTTGCTCCTTTTCTGTATTGGTATAAAAGACATGGTGAATCATGAATTTCAATTGCTGTTTTTGCCACTTTTCTCTCTCTATCTTCCCATTGAAATATTGAATTTCATCTAATAACAAATTAGATAAGTTGAAAAAATCACTTCTTCCTAAATGATCCAGATCTGCATCTTTAATAATCATTTCCAGTAAATTCGTGGGGTTATGGTCAGGATGGGTAGCAATTATTAGTTTATTTATCTGGTCTATCTGAGCTTGTGAATACCCAAAACCTTTTAAAACATCAGTAGCAATTATTGTGCTGTTGTATTCATGATTTTTGTATTCAATCAAAAATCCTGTGTCATGTAGTAGAGCTGCGGATTTTAATAGTAATAGGTCTTCATTGCTAACTTTCTCATTGCGAGCAATAACTTCAACTTGGGTTATTACGTCCATAGTGTGTCTGCTATTGTGGTAGAGCATGTTTGGTGGGAGCTCTTTGTCCAGTCGATCCAGTACAGCACTCTCCATCTGAATAAAGCGAGCCATTTGAAGATGTGTTTGAAACTTTTCATTGGGTTTAACCCCTAAATCATCTATTGATAACTCGGGTCGGATGCCTTTAACAAAATACATATCGATGGTTCCTTTGTATTTTACGGGCATTTTACCACGATATTCACATACGAAGAGCTCTTTAATCATTTGATAAGTAGAGTCTGTAATATTGATTTCATTTGGAAGGCAGGAGGCTTCCATTCGGCTGGCTGTATTTACAGTATCGCCCCAAATATCAAAATTACTTTTTTTATGACCTAACCTTCCTGCAATTACGGGACCAGAATCTATTCCGATTCGTAATTCCCAAAAGTCTTCATTTTCTCTATTTTTTTTCTGTCGCAGCTGATGCATATATTGCTGGAATTCTATTGCTACCAAAACCATTTCAATTGCATGTGTGCTATTTTCTTTAGGAATTCCAGATGCGGCCATGTAGGCATCTCCGATGGTTTTGATTTTTTCTACTCCATAACGCTCAATTATAAGATCAAAATAGATGAAAAGGGAATCCAGCTCATCAATTAATTTTTCGGGTGCTAACTTTTCCACTATTTTGGTAAATCCTTGAATATCTGCAAATAGAACGGTTGCACTTTTATATTTAAAGGTTTTAATTGAATTTTGTTGATCTTCTTGGATGATTGAACTGCCTTCGAATCCAGATTTAATGCGCATCGCCAATTCTTTAACTTTTATTGCCTCTTTCACCCTCGATTGCACAAGCATTTCAATTCTTCTATAGAGCCATCTTCTGACAATAATAAAAAGTAAGAACAAAACGACTGAAGCTATAGTTATAGGAAGAATAAATAATATATTAAATAGGGTATTGATTAGCATGTGAATACGACTTAGTTTGACTGTTTTTAAACGTAGTTTTAGTAAAAACTTTAAATACCCACAATAAATATTGTGTTACAATGGGTATAAAATAGGTAACTTTTAATTATATTTAGAGGCTAAATTAAGGAATGTATTTGCGATTTTCTGAGATGATTTGAGAAAATAAGTGATGATGATGATTTTTTTGATTTAAAATGACATCCAATTGCTTTGTTCTTTAACTATAACAGTATAAAATTCAAAGAGTTTTATGTCAGTCATTTTGATGCATTAAACAATTTTTTCTTTAAGAATACGTTCATCTAGCAACTTTAGGATATTTTAATAATAATCTAACCAGAATCATTTAAGCATGGAAACCATGGATCATAGTATAGTTGTACCTTATGATTTTACCCCGGTAGCTATGAATGCTGTGGCTCATTCAGTTATTTTGGCATCTCGCTTGAAGGTTGGCATTACCTTATTACATATCATTGGTAAAGAAAGTGAAGAGGAAACGACGAAAAAAGCGATGGAGGAGGAAGTTCAGAAAATTTTAGTTCAATGGAATGTAACTCCTAATTATCTGATTAGAGCCGGATCTATCTTTAAAACCATCAACAAAGTAGCCAATGAACTATCTGCCACTCTAATAGTTATGGGAACCCACGGTTTAAAGGGGATTCAAAAAATTACGGGTAGTCGTGCTTTAAAAGTGATTGTGGGTTCAAGGATTCCTTTTTTAGTCATTCAAGATGCCCCTAAGCCCAATTTACAGTATAAGAATCTAGTTTTCCCAGTAGATTTTAAAACAGAAAATAAGGAAAAGCTGAGATGGGTAGAGTTCATGCATGAACACTTTGATTCTAAAACATTTTTACTAACCAACACTTCTAAAGCTATAGGTGAAATTGAAAACAGGACCCGAGCAAACCTGGCGTTTTCTAAGACCTTTTTAGAAGAGAGGCGAATAGATTATGAATTGGTTGTTGTTGATAAGGAGAAATCATTTAGCGATGGAACTATTGAGTTTACTTTGGAAAGAGATGCAGATCTAATAATTATTATGACTACACGTGACATTTCGTTTCATGACTATATTATTGGTGCACAAGAACAATATATGATTGCCAATTCTGCTAAACTTCCTGTCATGGTGATTAATCCTCGAACAGATTTAATTAAATATGGGTATAAGAACTTTTAGATATTAGAACAATTTTGAAATAAAACCCTTCTTCCGTAGAATCTGGAGAAGGGTTTTGTGTTCAAGAAAATAATTATTTTACCTCGTAATTCAAGAGGAAATTTTTTGAATAGAGAAAAATAGAGAGAACGCCCCATTGGATGCGAATCATGAGAAAAAAGAATTTTGCCTGTCAATAGAATAGGCACTCGTAATAGCGGACGAAATTATTATTTCTATTGACTAAGAAGTCTAAAATATTAAAGAAATTAACTGTATGAAACGAGCAGGAGAATAGTTTCTCACAAAGGGAAATGACTATTGGTGCGAGTTCCATATGGCAAATGAAAAACAAATTATAAGCATATGAAATTATTATTTGCATCTCACAATAAAAATAAAGTGGATGAGCTAAAGCAGATTTTTCCAAATACATATTTTTTGAAGGGTTTGGATGATTTGAACGACAGTGTTAAAATTGAAGAAATAGGAGCAAATCTCATAGAAAACGCATTGTTGAAGGCACGATTTATACATGAAAAATATGGATTAAACACTATTTCTGATGATACAGGTTTAGAAATTGAAGCTTTAAATGGTGCGCCAGGTGTACTGTCGGCAAGATTTGCAGGAGAAGAGAATGACTCATTGAAGAATATGAAAAAGGTGTTGGATTTGATGCAAAATGAAGATAATAGGGTCGCTCAATTTAGAACGGTGATAGCTTTGATTTTAGATAATAAAGAGTATTTATTTGAAGGGATTGTAAAAGGGATTATACTAAGAACTTATAGAGGAGAGGGAGGTTTTGGTTACGATCCTATTTTTTTGCCAGAAGGCTATGATCAGACTTTTGCGGAGATGCCCTTTACGCTCAAAAATAAAATTAGCCATCGGGGTATAGCAATAAACAATCTTCTACACTTCTTAAACTCACATCATCAATGAGATATTTTATTTCACTTGTATTTTTTGCAGCTATTTTTATTTCAGCTCAAAGCCAAGATTTGCTAATAGGACAGTGGCGATCACACTACTCTTTTAGTAACTGTTTTGATGTGGAGGAAACCAATTCCCAATGGGTGGGAGCAACCTCTGGTGGTTTAATAATAGTTGAAAAAGAGGATTATTCAATTAGCAGCTACTCAAAGTCTGAAGGATTATCAGATTTTGGCGTATCCGTTATTAAAGGAGAAGGAGATAAATTGTTTGTTGGTTATAGCAATGGAAACATTGATATTATTGAGAATGGTAAAGTTGTTAATATCAATGATTTGAAGCTTAAAGTGATGGATGGGGATAAGATTATTAACCACTTTCTTAAAATTGAGAATGACCTTTTTTGTGCAACAGCTTTTGGCATTGTGGTTATCAACTTGGAGAAGATGGAAACAAAATCCACTTATTATATTGGAGATAATGCATCTGCACTTAAAGTGAATCAGCTGGCCTATGATGGAGAGTATTTATATGCTGCCACTGAAAAAGGAGTTTTAAGAGCTTTGGCTGATGCTCCCGATATTCATGTCTATTCAGCTTGGTCGCAATTCTCTACAAATAGAGTTAATTACTCTTCAATTGTTGTATTAAATAATCAGATAATTGCTGTAAAAGGCGTGAGAGGAGGAACTGTTACCATTGAAAAAATCTCTGAAAGCGGAACTACTTCGATCTCCAGCCAAAATTACTTTCAAAATATTTCAGTAAAATTTGATCAACTTTTGATAGTGAGTAGTAGTAAAGTAGAAGTGTATAATTCCAACTTGATAGACAAATCGACTATTTCTAATCCTATAATTGGAGCAGATAACATATCTGCAAGTTTTAAGGATGCTATTTTTAGTGACGGCTCTATTTTTGTTGCTGATGCCTCTAATGGAGTGCTCAGTTTTGATGGAGCATGGATCAAATACTTACCTCAAGGACCAGCAAGTAATTTTGTTCAAGACATTAAGTTTATTGGCAATCAATTGTGGTTGGTGCCAGGTGGTACAACAACTGGGTGGGATAATTTTAATAGAGCTGCTTCGTTATCTGTTTTAACTTCTAAAGGGTGGATTAATTTGACACGTGCCAATACCCCAGATTTTTCATCCGCTATAGATTTAGTTAGTATCACTTCGGTTCTAAAAGATCCCACCAAAGTATTTATTAACTCATGGGGGAGTGGTGTTTTTGAAATGGATGCTTTAGAAGGAAAGATAGAAGTAAAAAATCACTTTTTTACACCAGAAAATGGTTTGGTGAATATTTTTGGAGATCACCGCCAATATGTGCGAGTGGCCTCTTCTGCTTGGGATAATAACAATGTTTTGTGGGTAACTAATTCAAGTGTTAAGAATAGAATTGTAGCTTATTTTCCTGAAAAGGATGAATGGAAGCGATATAGTTATGGGGGTATTAATGGTGCGATGGGAATGGCTCCTATGTTAGTTGCCTCTAATGGAGATAAATGGTTGGTAGTTCAGAGAGGAGAATTCACTGGGTTATTTATATGGAATGACAATAACACCCCTGAAGACGAGAGTGATGACTATTACAAAAGTTCCATTCCTCCTTCCAGAGATCAAGATAAGCGAAATGTGGGCCAAGTTCTTCTAATCGATAGAAATGGCGAAGAGGTAACCAACACTATTTTCTCTATGGTGGAAGATAATAATCGACAAATTTGGTTGGGGACAGATAAAGGGGTATTGGTTAATTACCAGCCTTCCTCGGTTTTTAGCCAAGATGTTCCAATATTTTCACAAATAAAGATTCCAAGAAACGATGGCACAGACCGCGCAGATTATCTTTTAGGTGGCGATGCGGTTTCTGCTATAGCGGTGGATGCTGGAAATCGAAAATGGTTGGGAACACAGGGTTCAGGCGTAATCTTAGTTTCTCCAGATGGAACGAAACAATTGGAAGTTTTTGATGTTAACAACAGTGCTTTGCCCTCCAATTTTATAACTGCCATTACCATAGATGATAAAACAGGAGAAGTTTTTTTTGCTACCAGTGAGGGGCTTGTATCTTATAAAGGAAGAGCTACCCAAGGAGAGGGTTCTTTTTCTAAAATCTATGCATTCCCAAATCCTGTAAGACCTAATTATTCTGGAACAATAACGATTACGGGGTTAATGACAAATAGCAATGTGAAGATAACGGATACTGCAGGTAAGTTGGTTTTTGAAACTACATCCGTTGGAGGACAAGCTTTTTGGGATGGACGTAATTTCTATGGAACCTTAGTGAAGTCTGGTGTCTATCTTGTTTTTGTCGCTTCCGAAGATGGTAAATCTTCTGGTGTAACAAAGATTGCCATTTTACGCTAACTTTAAAGTTACAAGGATTATCAGTAAATTTATTAGTACCAAGATCTGAAAAAATGTCAAGAAAAGTATTCTCTATTTCAGTAATTTTGATACTCACGAGCATTATCGTGGTAGTTTTTCTCTATTTGCGAAATCAGCAAAAGTTTGAAGATAGCAATCCTCTAATATCTGTACCTCAGGATGCTGGTCTGATTATTCAGATTAATCAGCCTATTGTACTATCAGATTTTATATTACGAAAGGCTAATTTTATTAGTGATTTATCTTTGTTCGACAGCTGGAAAGAATTACAATCAATAAGTAGTTTTATTGATTCTTCTATTGTTTTAACTCAATGGCCTCTTTCCAATTTTAAAGCTCGTAATTATGTAATTTCATTTCATCCAGACTCCAGTGGTAGTATTGGTTGGTTGCTAAATATTCCTTTGCAAAATAATTCGGAAGTAAAACAGCTGAAAGAGTTAACCCAGAAGTGGTTTGATCAGAAAATAAGTAGTTCGGGAAAAATTTTCACTCTCAAAAAAAACCCTCATCTTCCAATAACACTCAATGGGCTTCTTAAAAAAGGCGTTTTGACTTTAAGCAGCTCGCCTTATTTGGTTAAAAAAGTGGCTACATCTGCTCACCTAATGGAAGATCCCTCTTTTGTACGTATTCAAAAAACCTCATTAAATAAGAATTTAGCCTCTATCTACTTTAATTTTAAGCAGCTTAATTCAATATCAAAACATCTTGTTAAAGATGTGGATAGCTCCATTTGGGCATCGTGGATTGAATTAGATTTAGAAGTTCGTAAAGATGCTATTTTTCTCAATGGTTTCTCTTCTGCAGATACAGATTCCTTAATCACTTCTCTTTTTAAGGGAATAGAACCCAGTCGTTCAGACATTGCAGAAGTACTGCCTTCCAATTCAAAATTGATTGTCAATTACACCTTTTCATCTATTAACAGGTTTAAAGAGAATTTGAATAGATACATCAAAAACACTAACTCTAATGGTGATTATGCTAAGATGGCTTTAGGGTTTGAAAAAAGACATGGAGGAACATTTGCAGATCTCTTTTTCTCAATTGTAGAGAAAGAGGCAGCATTGGTCTATACTTTTTCAGGATCAACTCCTTCCCAATACCATAAGCTTTTGGTGTTTAACACCACTGGACAAAGTAGGTCTTTGGAAGAGATGCAAAAATGGATGCGTGATAATAAGCGTTCACCAGAGCCGACTTATTGGGTGGATTTGGACCAGGAGACCCGTTTCCCTGTTTATGAAATGCCAGAGGCCACAGTAATGCGCAACTATTTTGGATTTATTTTTCCAGAAGTTCCTTCGGTCTATTTTGCCTTTTATGAAAATTATTTTGTTTTTGCAGATACGCGAGAAGCTATTCACGAGTTTTTATATGCCAACTTATTGAAGAAAAACATGGCCTCGCATCCTTATTATGGTACATTTTCTGAAAACTTTGGTTACCAGGGAAACTTCTTCTTCTTTATTGAAATTCAGCATATTTTTCCTTTGTTGAGTAAAAAGCTGAATAAAAGAGTTTTTCATCCTACTGATGAGCAGAATAAAATCTTGAGTAATTTTTATGGGTTGGGTATTCAATTATCATCTGCATCTGATTTGATGTACACCAATGTTTATGCTAATCATGCGCCCCATCGCGATAAAGAACCCAGAACTATTTGGCAAAGCCGTTTAGATTCAACCGTTGTAGGTAAACCTGCTTTGGTGGACAATCACAATACGGGCGATAAAGAAGTGATGGTGCAAGATGCCAAGAACAATCTTTATTTGATTAATAGTGTGGGACGAATTCTTTGGAAGCGACCATTGGATGGGCCGATTATGAGCGAAATTTTTCAAGTAGATTACTATAGAAACAACAAATTTCAGTTTCTTTTTAATACTGCTGACCGTTTGTATCTTCTGGACAGAAATGGCAATTACGTAGATAAATATCCCATAACGTTGCCTGAGAAAGCGACCAATGGGTTGGCTGTTTTTGATTATGAAAAAAACAAAGATTATCGTTTGTTTATAGCTCTTATGGATAAGAAAGTTTATCTCTATGATAAAAGCGGCAATCGAAATGTCGGCTGGTCTTTTCCAAAAAGTGAAGGTTTCGTAAAGCAACCTGTTCAACATTTTACCACTCAAGGACGTGATTACTTGGTTTTTGCAGATTCCTACCGCTGTTATATTGTTGATCGAAGAGGAGAAACGCGTGTGACACCCAATCAGCAGTTTTCAAGCAATCCCAACTCACTTTTTTATCTTGAAAACCAACAAGCTGAAAATCCAGCTCTACTTACTACGACTGTTCAAGGTGAGTTGGTGAGGTTGGCACTTCCCTCGGGTCAAACAACTATTAATAAGCAGATAGACGTAACTGGACCGCACAGCTTTGTTTACCTTACTATGTCCAATGGACAAAATAGATTTGTGTATATTACAGAAAAGAGTCTTGTTATATTTAATGATAAAGGCAAGCAAATCGCTAAGAATGATTTTGAGAATACTATCTATCCTAATGTTGATATTTATCAATTTTCATCCAATGATATTAAATTGGGTATTTTAGAACAAAAAGGAGGGAAGATTCATTTATTAAATATAGATGGATCTGAGTACAATGGCTTTCCTTTGAAAGGAGTTAGTCGGTTCAGTATAGGATTTTTAAAGTCTTCTTATCGGTTTAACCTGATTACGGGTGGAGAACATTACTATCTCTACAATTATAGAGTAGA
>CAZJDS010000022.1:0-18071 GCA_964544795.1 uncultured Alkaliflexus sp.
TGAAGAGTCTCAATATTAATTGACTTATACTCTTTACGATTAACATTCTTAAATCCAAACTTGGGAACACGTCTCTGGAGTGGCATCTGTCCACCTTCAAAACCTGTCTTTTTGGAATAACCCGAGCGAGATTTTGCCCCTTTATGCCCTCTTGTTGAGGTGCCACCATGTCCTGAACCAGTTCCTCGACCAATTCGTTTTTGGTGATGCGTAGAGCCCGCTGCAGGTTTTAACTTATTAAGTTCCATATAACTATATAATAAACTTCGTTAAACCTTTATTTTTCTAATGAAACAAGATGTCTCACTTTGGCCACCATACCTAGAATTTCTGGAGTATCTTCATGCTCCACAGTGGCATTCATTTTTCGTTGACGCAATGTGCTTCCAATTTTACTTTTAACCTGAGTTACTTTTATTTTTGCCATTTCTAAGTTTGCTTAACCGTTAAATACTTTATCCAGGCTAACTCCTCTATTGTGTGCAACCATATTTGCATCACGCAACTCGCATAATGCTTCAACTGTTGCTTTCACAAGGTTATGAGGATTAGATGAACCTTTTGACTTTGCCAAAACATCCACTACGCCTGCACTTTCAAGGACTGCGCGCATTGCACCTCCTGCTACCAAACCTGTACCACTGGAAGCTGGACGCATAAATACATCTGCACCACCGAATCGAGCTGTCTGCTCATGAGGAATAGTTCCATTAATAAGAGGAATCTTAAAAAGATTCTTCTTCGCAGCCTCAATTCCTTTAGCTATAGCAGTGGTCACCTCATTGGCTTTACCAAGTCCCCAGCCGACAATGCCTTTCTCATCACCTACAACAACAACGGCAGAAAAACTAAATGTTCTACCACCTTTTGTTACTTTAGTGACTCGATTAATGGCTACCAGCCTGTCCTTTAATTCAAGATCGTTGTTTGTACGAACTCTTTGTGTATTTCCTGCCATAATATTTTAGAATTTAAGGCCTGCCTCACGGGCAGCGTCCGCTAATTGTTTTACTCTACCATGATACAGATAACCGTTACGGTCAAATACTACTTTTGTAATACCAGCACCTGAAGCTTTTTCAGCTATTAACTTGCCTACAGCAGCTGCTTGTTCTGTTTTGGTACCTGTCAAAGAAGCAATGTCTTTAACCAATGATGATGCTGAAGCCAAAGTGGTTCCACTCTTATCATCAATGATTTGCACACTTATTTGCTTGTTGCTTCTGAATACTGTCATCCTTGGTCTTTCACCGGTTCCGGCTACTTTGCTTCGGATGCCCTTTTTAATTTTAAATCGCCTATCTAATTTCGAAAAAGCCATAACAACAGAAATTAATTCAATTAAACTTTAACACTCTTACCAGCTTTACGCCTTACCTCTTCTCCTACAAAACGGATTCCTTTACCTTTGTATGGTTCAGGTTTACGTAATGAACGGATTTTGGCACAAACCTGCCCTAAGAGTTGCTTATCGATGGACTCAAGAGTAATAACCGGATTACTCTTTCGGTCACTAACCGCTTCCACCTTAATTTCTTTAGGCAATTGTATATGAATGGGGTGTGAAAAACCCAGCGAAAGTTCAAGAATTTGTCCATTGGCAGCGGCACGAAAGCCTACTCCTACCATCTCCATTTTCTTAACATAACCTTCGGTAACACCTATGATCATATTGTTGATCAACGAGCGATAAAGACCATGTAACGATCTATGTTCTTTACCGTCTGTTGGACGCTTTAGGGTGATTACACCTTCATTAATTTCAACCTCAATTTCGGGGTCAATGTTTTGTACCAATTCACCTTTGGGTCCTTTTACAGTAACCACTTGGTCTTTGATGGCTACGTTTACCCCGGTTGGTATGTTGATGGGTGATTTTCCTATCCTACTCATGACTTACCTCCTTTTTAATAAACGTAACATAATACTTCACCGCCAATTTTGGCTTCGCGTGCTTCTTTATCAGAAATAACACCTCGTGAAGTAGATAAAATTGCAATACCTAATCCGTTCAGGATTCTAGGCACTTCTCTATAACCAGTATATTTACGCAACCCCGGAGTAGATATACGGCCCATTTTCTTAATGGCGGAAACTTTAGAGACAGGGTCATATTTAAGAGCTATCTTAATAATACCTTGTTTGTCGTCATTAATGAACTTATAGTTCAATATATAACCTTTGTCAAAGAGAATTTTTGTCATCTCTCTTTTAAGATTGGAAGCAGGTACCTCAACAACCTTATGTCGTGCCATAATGGCATTCCTGATTCTTGTCAGAAAATCCGCTATTGGATCTGTCATTATAAATAAGTTTAAATTGATCCCGAACGACCGGGACAATATTTAACACTCTCCAACTGGTAGTTTACCAGCTGGCCTTCTTCACTCCTGGTATTAAACCTGCGGAAGCCAATTCTCTAAAAGTGATTCGGCTAACACCGAATTGACGCATATACCCTTTTGGACGTCCAGTTATTTTGCAACGATTGTGCATTCTAACTGGTGAAGAGTTTTTAGGTAGTTTTTGTAAACCTACACTATCTCCCTCTGCCTTGAGTTGTGCGCGTTTTTCAGCATATTTGGCCACAAGTCTTGCTCTTTTAACTTCACGAGCTTTCAATGATTCTCTAGCCATATAATTAGTTCTTTTTTAGATTTTTAAATGGTAACCCAAACTCCCGAAGCAGAGAGAAAGCTTCCTCATCTGTTTTTCCAGAAGTCACAAAGGTAATATTCATACCCATAATCTTGCTTACACTATCGATATTTATTTCAGGAAAGATGATTTGTTCCGTAACGCCCAAGGTGTAATTGCCTCTTCCATCCAATTTATTATCGATTCCTCTAAAATCTCTAATACGTGGAAGTGCCACTTTCACAAGGCGTTCCAAAAATTCGTACATTTTTTCCTGACGTAAAGTTACCTTTACACCGATAGGCATTTTCTTTCTCAACTTAAAGTTTGAAATATCTTTTTTTGAGTAACAAGCTAAGGCTTGTTGACCAGTAATGGTCGTCAACTCCTTAATAGATGTTTCAATAAGCTTTTTATCTGCCACTGCTGCTCCCACTCCTTGATTGATAACAATCTTTTCCAGAGATGGAACTTGCATAACGCTTTTGTATCCAAACTCTTTCATAAGTGCTGGAACAATTTCGTCTTTATACTTTACTTTTAAACTAGGTGTGTAGCTCATTACTTGATCTCCTCCCCTGATTTTTTAGAATAACGAACCAATTTTCCATCTTTTCCAATTCTTCGTCCTATACGGGTAGCTTTACCAGTAGAAGGATCTTTAAGATTTAGATTTGAGATGTGTATAGAGGCTTCGATTTTAATGATGCCTCCCTGTGGACTTTCAGCATTTGGCTTGGTATGTTTACTTACCATGTTAATGCCTTCCACGATAGCGCGTTGCTTATCTGGGATCATTTCAAGAACTTTTCCTTCTTGACCTTTACTTGTCCCAGAATTGACAATAACTATATCGCCCTTTTTAATATGTAATTTTCCCATTGCTGTTTGAATCATTATAGATTAAAGCACTTCAGGCGCCAAAGATACAATTTTCATATACCCGTCACGCAACTCTCTGGGTACAGGACCAAAAATTCGAGTGCCACGCATTTCTCCATTTGCATTGAGAAGTACACAAGCATTATCATCAAATCGGATGTATGAACCATCTGGTCTTCTGATCTCTTTTTTAGTTCGTACCACTACGGCCTTACTAACTGTTCCTTTCTTTATGTCGGAAGGAACTGCATGTTTTACTGTTACCACGATGTGGTCACCTACAGATGCATATCTGCGTCTGGTGCCACCTAATACGCGAATGCATAGAACTTCTCTAGCTCCGCTATTATCGGCAACGTTCAGTCTGGATTCTTGTTGTATCATTTTTACTTAGCTCTTTCAAGGATTTCAACTAATCTCCAACGTTTAGTTTTACTCAAAGGACGAGTTTCCATAATCCGAACTGTATCTCCGGAGTTACTATCGTTCTTTTCATCATGAGCGTAAAACTTCTTGGTCTTTTTCATAAACTTCCCATACATGGGATGTTTTTCTCGAACGACGACGCTAACGACAATGGTTTTATCCATTTTTTCGCTCACCACTACGCCAACTCGTTCCTTTCTCAAATTTCTTATTTCCATCTGCTTAATTATTTTTCATTAAGTTGTTTCTGACGCAGAATGGTCAACAAACGTGCAATAGTCTTACGTGTTTGTTTTATCTGCAACGGATTGTCTAATGGCGAAATATGGTGATTGAACTTCATGTTGCTTAGCGCTAGCTTTTCTGCTTCAATTCGTTCCCCAATCTCGTTAACGGTCATTTCTGTTATTTCTGAAGTTTTCATCGATTACGCATTTGTAGATTCAACAAAATCCCTTCTCACAACAAACTTAGTAGTAACAGGTAGCTTCTGAGCAGCTAAGCGTAATGCCTCTTTTGCTACTTCATAAGAAACTCCGTCGCACTCTATAATGATGCGTCCAGGGGTAACGGGGGCAACAAAGCCTTCTGGACTACCTTTACCTTTTCCCATCCGAACTTCAGCTGGTTTTTTAGTAATAGGCTTATCTGGAAATATTCGAATCCAAATTTGTCCTTGACGTTGCATATAACGTGTCACGGCAACCCTTGCCGCTTCTATTTGACGACCTGTAATCCACTTACTTTGCAAAGACTTAATGCCAAAGGATCCAAAAGCCAATTCGTGGCCTCTTTGTGCGATCCCTTTCATCCGTCCCTTTTGCGACCGTCTAAATTTTACTTTTTTAGGTTGTAACATCTTTCCTGATTGTATTAAAGGTTAACAGATGATTACTTTCTTCTCTTCCTAAAACCTCCACCACCTTGCTGATGGCCGCCCCGTCTGTTTCCAGGACCTGAGGTTTCTTTACCGAAGTTGGGAGAAAGGTCTGGCTTTCCATAAATCTCACCCTTACAAATCCAAACTTTAATTCCTAAAAGTCCAGTTTTTGTTAAGGCTTCTGCCAGAGCATAGTCAATATCAGCTCTAAAAGTATGCAAAGGGGTACGGCCCTCTTTATACATTTCAGAACGTGCCATTTCAGCACCATTTAACCGACCTGAAACTTGCACTTTTATACCTTCTGCACCCATTCGCATGGTTGAAGCAATAGCCATTTTAACAGCACGACGGTAGGCCACTCGACCTTCCAATTGACGTGCAATGTTGTTGGCCACTATTATAGCATCCAACTCAGGGCGTTTTACTTCAAAGATATTGATTTGAACTTCCTTGTCAGTAATCGTCTTAAGCTCTTCCTTCAGCTTATCAACCTCCTGACCACCTTTTCCGATAATAATACCAGGGCGAGCAGTATAAACTGTTATGGTTATTAACTTAAGTGTTCTTTCAATGATAATGCGCGAAATACTGGCTTTTGCCAAACGCACATTCAAATACTTGCGGATTTTAGAATCTTCCAGCAATTTGTCACCGTAGTTCTTTCCGCCAAACCAGTTAGAATCCCATCCTCGGATGATACCTAACCTGTTGCTTATTGGATTTACTTTTTGTCCCATCTGGATTAAATTAGTTTTCCTGGTTTACGTTAGTTAATTTACTATCCACGAGAATAGTCACGTGGTTGGATCTCTTCTTGATTCTATTAGCTCTCCCCTGTGCCGCAGGTTTGAGTCTTTTAAGAATTCTGCCTGAATCCACGTAAACCTCTTTAACAAATAGGTTGGCGTCTTCTAGTCTTACCCCCTCATTTTTCTCTTTCCAATTGGCAACAGCGGATAATAATAGTTTTTCTACGCGGCCTGAGGCCTCTTGCTTAGAAAATTTCAAAATATCCAGAGCCGAGTTCACTTCTTTTCCACGAATCATATCCACCACTAATCGCATTTTACGCGGTGAGGTAGGTACATTGCGCAGCCTGGCATAAGCCTGTGATTTTTTGGCTTCTTTTATTTGTTCTGCTTTTATTCTTTTTCTTGCACCCATTTTCTTTACATTAAGGTATTAACATTTTCAGGCATTAACGTCTCTTACCACCTGAATGACCGCGATAAGTACGCGTTGGGGCAAATTCTCCTAATTTATGTCCTACCATATTTTCTGTAACGTACACAGGGATAAATTTATTTCCATTGTGTACAGCTATAGTATGTCCTACAAAATCAGGGGAAATCATAGATGCCCTGGCCCAAGTCTTAATCACTGCTTTTTTACCCGACTCGTTCATTTTAAGAACTTTATTGTCTAGGTTATAATCAATGTAAGGGCCTTTTTTTAATGATCTGCTCATAGTCTCAATTAATTAACCGGTTACTTTTTTCTTTTTTCAAGAATGTACTTACTGGAGTCCTTCTTAGGCGCACGTGTTTTGTAGCCTTTTGCAAGTAATCCTTTTCTTGAACGTGGATGACCTCCTGAAGCACGTCCTTCACCACCACCCATCGGGTGATCAACAGGGTTCATAGAAACCCCTCTTACGCGTGGACGACGACCGAGCCATCTGCTACGACCGGCTTTTCCGGATTTTTCAAGAGCATGATCGGAATTTCCAACAGCTCCAATTGTAGCACGACAAGTTGTAAGAACCATCCTGGTTTCACCGGAAGGTAAACGTAAAACTACGTGTTTTCCTTCACGAGCAGCCAATTGGGCAAATGAACCTGCACTTCGTGCCATGGCTCCACCCTTTCCTGGTTGAAGTTCGATATTATGAACAATAGTACCCAACGGAATCTCACCTAAAGGCAAAGAGTTTCCAATTTCGGGAGCTGAACCGCTTCCTGATACCAATTGATGTCCAACCTGTAACCCGTTTGGTGCAAGAATGTAGCGCTTTTCACCATCGGTGTATACCAACAACGCAATCCTAGAACTCCTATTAGGATCATACTGGATAGATTCGACCGTTGCTATAACACCATCTTTATTGCGCTTAAAATCGATTACTCTATACTTCCTTTTATGTCCGCCTCCAAGGTAGCGCATGGTCATTTTACCTGTGTTGTTACGACCACCGCTTTTCTTCAACGGCTTAAGCAAGGATTTTTCTGGAGCACTGGATGTAATCGTATCGAATGCACCAATAATTTTATTTCTCTGCCCCGGTGTTGTGGGCTTTAGCTTTCTTACTGCCATTTCAATTAAATATTGCTATAAAAATCAATTTTATCTCCTTCGACCAATGTTACAACCGCCTTTTTCATTGAACGGGTTCTCCCTTCAATTACTCCTGCTTTTGTAAAGCGAGATTTCATCTTGCCTGCATAGTTCATGGTATTAACCGCAACTACTGAAACATTATACATTTCTTCAACAGCCTTTTTGATCTGAATCTTATTCACATTCGGATTAACCATAAAGCCGTATTTGTTCAATGAATCGCTGAGATGGGTCATTTTCTCAGTTACTATAGGTTTAATTATAATACTCATATCTGACCTCCTTATACGTTAAATAAATTTCCTATTTCCTGAACAGAGCTCTCGGTTAAAACCAGAGAGTGTGCTTTCATAATACTATACGTATTAAGAGCTGATGCTACAGATACTTCAGAACGTTGAATGTTTCGATTCGAAAGAACAACATTCCGCTCTACATCTTTAGTCACCAATAAAGTTCTGCTACCATCTAAGTTGAGATTCTTACGAAGTGCCACAAACTCTTTGGTTTTTGGTGCTTCAAAAGAAAAATCCTCTACTACAACAATTGCATTGTTACGAGCTTTATAACTAAGTGCTGAAAGTCGAGCCAAATGCTTTAGCTTTTTATTAAGCTTGAAGCTATAATCACGTGGTCTTGGACCAAACGTGCGACCTCCCCCTCTAAAGATTGGGTTCTTGATATCACCAGCACGAGCTGTACCTGTACCTTTTTGTTTCTTAATCTTACGTGTACTACCGGCTACTTCACTCCGCTCCTTGGCTTTGTGCGTCCCCTGACGATTGTTGGCCAAATATTGCTTTACATCCAAGTAAATGGCATGATCGTTGGGCTCTATAGAAAAAACTGAATCTGACAACTCAATTTTTCTGCCGGTATCTTCTCCTTTTATATTTACTATGTTCAGTTCCATTACTTCTCAATAATTAGATATGAACCGTTCGCGCCCGGAACAGATCCTTTAATCAGTAGCAGGTTGCTTTCGGGAATAACTTTAATAACTCTCAGATTCTCAATTACGACACGATCTCCACCCATACGTCCAGCCATCTTTTTACCTCTGAATACGCGTCCAGGAAATGATGCATTACCAATAGAACCTGGTGCACGTACGCGATCTTGCTGACCATGGGAGGTTTCACCTACCCCAGAGAAACCGTGTCTTTTGACGACACCTTGAAAACCTTTTCCTTTTGAGATACCTGTAATATCTACAAACATGTTTTCTTCCATGATGTCTACGGTTACTACGTCGCCTAACTTAAACTCATCTTCATATTCTTTAAACTCTACCAGCTTGGCCTTTGGAGTGGTACCTGCTTTTTGAAAGTGCCCTTTCAATGGCTTAGTGGTACTCTTCTCACGCTTTTCGTCGAACGCCAACTGTATGGATACGTATCCATCAGTTTCAAGCTTCTTAACCTGTGTTACGACGCAAGGACCAGCTTCGATAACAGTGCATGGTATGTTTTTACCCTCGGCACTGAAAACGGAAGTCATTCCGATTTTCTTTCCAATTAATCCTGGCATTGCTTTGTGATTTACAATTAATTATCAAACTTTAATTTCTACTTCAACTCCACTGGGAAGTTCAAGCTTCATAAGAGCGTCAATAGTTTTCGCAGTTGAGCTATATATATCAATTAACCTCTTGTAAGAAGATAACTGAAACTGCTCGCGCGATTTCTTATTAACAAAGGTAGCACGCAAAACGGTAAAAATACGTTTGTGCGTTGGCAAAGCGATGGGGCCGCTTACTACAGCCCCAGTGCTCTTTACTGTTTTCACGATCTTTTCAGCAGACTTGTCTACTAAATTATGATCGTATGATTTTAGTTTTATTCTAATTTTCTGATTCATAGCTGTTTATGCGATCGTGTGGTTACAATAATTCAACTTTTCCTTTGGCTTCTGCTACAATCTCTGTAGCAATAGATTTAGACACTTCTTCATAGTGTGCAAACTCCATTGAAGAGGTTGCACGTCCTGAAGAAATGGTACGCAGAGCGGTTACATACCCAAACATTTCCGCTAAAGGAACCTTAGCCTTGACTACACGAGCGCCAGCTTTTGACTCCATACCTTCCACCTGACCGCGTCTTTTGTTAAAGTCGCCAATAATATCACCCATATACTCTTCTGGAGTTACTACTTCAACCTGCATAATAGGCTCTAATAACTTAGGCGATGCTTTAGCACAAGCGGCTCTAAAGGCTTGGCGAGCACAAATCTCAAAAGAGAGTTGGTCTGAATCTACAGGGTGGAACGACCCATCCAATAACTCTACTTTAAGATCTTCAACATTAAATCCAGCTAAAACACCATTGGCCATAGCATTTTTGAAGCCTTTTTCAACAGAAGGAATATACTCCTTTGGAATATTACCACCTTTAACACTATCAACAAATTGCAACCCAGTTTTGCCTTCATCAACAGGACCCACTTTAACAATTATATCTGCAAACTTACCTCTACCCCCTGTCTGTTTTTTAAACACTTCGCGATGTTGAACAGTTTCGCTGATAGTCTCTTTGTATGCTACTTGTGGACGTCCTTGATTACATTCTACGTGAAACTCACGTTTTAAACGTTCTACAATAATTTCCAAGTGCAACTCACCCATACCACTGATAACAGTTTGACCACTATCTTCATCCGTATGAACACGGAAGGTTGGATCTTCTTCAGCTAGTTTAGCTAAACCAGTAGAAAGCTTGTCGATATCTTTTTGACTTTGTGGCTCAACAGAAATTCCAATTACAGGAACTGGAAAATCCATGGATTCTAAAACGATGGGATGTTTTTCATCACACAAGGTATCACCTGTGCGAATATCTTTAAACCCAACTCCCGCACAAATATCTCCTGCAGAAATCCTTTCAATAGCCATCTGCTTATTAGATTTCATCTGGTACAAACGAGAGATGCGCTCTTTCTTCTCGCTACGCATATTGTAAACATAAGAACCTGCTTCTAATGTTCCTGAATAAACACGCATAAAAGCCAACCGCCCAACAAATGGATCTGTGGCAATTTTAAAAGCCAATGCAGTAAAAGGGGCATCTGAACTTTGCTTTCGTGTTTCAACTTTTCCTGTATCAGGATTGGTTCCTTCAATGTCTGGGATATCATTTGGTGAAGGTAAAAATCTAATAATACCATCGATAAGACGCTGAATACCTTTGTTTTTAAATGCAGATCCGCACATCATTGGTACGATGCTCATGTCGATGGTTGCTTTTCTGATTACTGCAATCAATTGATCGACAGTAATAGAGTCAGGATCATCGAAGAATTTCTCCATCAACTCATCATCATATTCAGCTACAGACTCTACGAGCTTACCACGCCATTCAGCAACTTCATCCGCCATGTCTGCAGGGACATCTGTTAATTCATATCGTTGGCCTAATATATCGTCTTCTTGCCATATTATAGCTTTGTTCTCAATCAAATCTACTACGCCTCTAAAGGTTTCTTCTGAACCAATAGGAATGGTAATAGGAATAGGATTAGCGCCTAAAACTTCACGGATCTGGCGAATTACATCAAAATAATTAGCCCCAGAACGATCCATTTTGTTAACAAAACCAATTCGAGGCACTCCGTATTTATTGGCTTGACGCCAAACAGTTTCTGATTGTGGCTCTACACCACCTACCGCACAAAACAGTGCAACAGCTCCATCAAGAACGCGTAATGAACGCTCTACTTCAACAGTAAAGTCGACGTGTCCTGGAGTGTCTATAATATTAATTTTGTACTGTTGGTCGTTATATACCCAAGAGGTACTTATGGCTGCTGAGGTAATCGTAATACCACGTTCCTGCTCCTGCTCCATCCAATCCATAGTAGAGGCACCATCATGTGTTTCTCCTAACTTATGGGTGATACCCGTATAAAACAATATCCTTTCGGATGTGGTTGTTTTACCGGCATCGATGTGAGCCATAATTCCAATATTTCTTGTATGATCTAAGTCTTTTGCCATTAGTTTATAAAATCTATGGTTGATTAAAATCTGAAGTGAGCAAATGCACGGTTGGCCTCTGCCATCTTATGCATATCCTCTTTTCTTTTATATGCCCCACCTTCCTGGTTGTATGCAGCCAGAATTTCAGCGGCCAATTTATCTGCCATAGACTTTCCACTACGTTTTCCTGCATAAAGAATGAGGTTCTTCATGCTATAAGATACCTTACGGTCTCCACGAATTTCGGTAGGAACTTGGAAGGTAGCACCTCCAACACGACGGCTTTTCACTTCTACTGAAGGGGTAATATTTTCTAAAGCCTTTTTCCAGATTTCAACAACTGTTTTTCCTTCGCTTTCAGCTTTTGCTTCAATTTGCTTCATAGCTGAATAAAAAATACCATAAGAGACAGCTTTTTTGCCATCTAGCATGAGGTTGTTCACAAACTGTGTTACCAAGGTATCTCCAAACTTTGGATCTGGCAGCAACACCCTCTTTTTTGGTTTACTCTTTCTCATCTTTTTTTGTTTATAGGTTTTGACAAATTACTGGCTGTATTCGAATCTTCAACAGCTATAAAAGCTATTTACTCAACCTAAACACAAACCAATAAACAAAATAACCTATTGGTTAATTTTTATTTTCCTGCTTTTGGACGCTTAGTTCCATATTTAGAACGACGTTGAGTACGACCTTCAACACCAGATGCATCCAAAGCTCCACGTACTAAGTGATAACGAACTCCTGGAAGATCTTTAACACGACCCCCTCTTACAAGTACAATAGAGTGCTCTTGTAAATTGTGTCCTTCTCCTGGAATGTATGCGTTTACCTCTTTTCCGTTGGTTAAACGAACACGAGCCACTTTACGCATGGCAGAGTTTGGTTTTTTTGGTGTGGTAGTATATACCCGCACACAAACGCCTCGTCTTTGTGGACAAGAATCCAACGCAGGAGATTTGCTATTCTCCGTCATGCGGACACGTCCTTTTCTTACTAATTGCTGAATTGTTGGCATATAAACTTTAAGTTAAACTATAATTTTCTCAATAAACGGGTTGCAAAGGTATTCTTTTAGATTTAGAATTCCCACTGAATATTAAACTAATATCACTCGTTTACACAAAAAAGCGGTGCAAAAGTACAAATTATGAATGGAAATAAAAACATGTTCAAATCTTTTTATTGATTAAAACTCAATATTTTCCATAATTGCTCTAATAATTTACTCTTTATTTAAAATTTCTCTTCAAAATAGAATTTCTATATTTGCATTTTAATTTCAAGAAGCTAATTTATTTGTCTCTATTATAGAGATGCTTTATTAAGAATACGAGAAAGTACTCTCGCAACTAATTTATTTATTATGAAAGCTTATGTATTTCCGGGTCAAGGTGCCCAATTTGTAGGAATGGGTAAAGACCTATATGATCATTCGCCCCAAGCAAAAGAACTTTTTGAAAAGGCCAACGAAATTTTAGGCTTTAGAATTACCGATTTAATGTTTGAAGGTACAGACGAAGATTTGAGACAAACAAAAGTAACTCAACCTGCTATCTTTTTACACTCGGTGTTGCTTGCAAAATCATTGGGTGATAACTTTAAACCTGAAATGGTTGCAGGACACTCGCTGGGTGAATTTAGCGCTTTGGTAACAGCTGGAGCGCTCTCTTTTGAAGATGGTTTAAAATTGGTTTATCAAAGAGCCATGGCCATGCAAAAAGCTTGCGAAAAAGAGCCATCGACTATGGCAGCTATCGTCGGGTTAGAAGATGTTATTGTAGAGGATGTATGTAAATCAATAAAAGAGATAGTTGTTCCTGCCAACTACAATTGCCCAGGACAATTGGTTATTTCAGGATCAATTGAAGGTATTGACAAAGCGTGCGAGGAGCTAACAAAGAGAGGTGCGAAGAGAGCTATTAAACTATCTGTTGGAGGTGCTTTTCACTCGCCGCTTATGGAACCAGCGAGGTCGGAATTGGCAAAAGCTATTGAAGAGACCACCATCAACAAACCAATTTGTCCCATTTACCAAAATGTAAATGCAACACCCTGTAATGACCCCGCTCAAATTAAAGAGAACTTGATTGCTCAACTCACAGCTCCTGTTAGATGGACCCAAACAGTTCAGAATATGCTGGCCGATGGGGCATCGTCATTTACAGAAATAGGGCCAGGGAAAGTATTACAAGGATTGGTTAAGAAAATTGACCGTCAAGTAGAAACAATAAGCATAAATGCGTTTCAAGCATAATGTTTTTTCAACACCCATAGTAAAGATGCAGCTCATAAATAAGAGTTGCATCTTTTCTATCTCTCAAATTAATAGATGAAATAGTTCTGGGCTATCATTTACATGTGAGAAGTGAATTCTGTTAGCTTTCATTCTCTCAATTAAAGCCAAGTAGTCTTGTTTACATTTGGTTTCAATACCAACCAAAGCTGGCCCATTTTCTCTACTGTTCTTACGTGTATATTCAAAGTGGGTAATATCATCATCAGGTCCCAAAACATCATTGAGAAATTCACGTAAAGCACCAGCACGTTGAGGAAATTGAATGATAAAATAATGCTTCAATTCTTCATAGAGCAAGGAACGCTCTTTTATCTCTTCTGTACGGGTAATGTCGTTGTTTCCACCGCTAATTACACAAACCACATTCTTTCCTTTAATCTTTTCTGCATAGAAATCAAGTGCAGAAATACTTAGAGCACCAGCGGGTTCAGCGACAATAGCAGATTCATTGTACAATTGTAAAATGGTGGTGCAAACCTTGCCTTCAGGTACCAGAATAATATCGTCAATAACTTCTTTTGCAATTTCAAAGTTCAATTTTCCTATGGTGGCAACAGATGCTCCATCCACAAACTTCTCAAATTTCTTGAGCGTAACAATCTTGTTGGCATCTAAAGATTTTTTCATTGCGGGTGCGCCTTCAGGCTCTACTCCAATGATTTTTGTTGCTGGGCTATATTCTCGTAAGTAAGAACCCACTCCTGAAATAAAACCACCTCCTCCTATAGGCACAAAGATATAATCCAAGGGCACATCCATCTGTTCTATTATTTCAATTCCAACCGTTCCTTGCCCCGCCGCAACCATAAGATCATCAAAAGGATGTATAAAAACAGAATGGCTTTCTTGACAATTTTCCATAGCCGCATAATAAGCATCGTCGTAAGTGTCGCCAATTAGAACAATTTCGACATGTTCTTTACCAAACATCCGAACTTGTTTTATTTTCTGCTTGGGGGTAGTAGAAGGCATGAAAATACGCCCTTGAATATTAAGATGGTTACACGAAAAGGCAACTCCCTGTGCGTGATTCCCAGCACTGGCACATACAACACCTTTTTTACGCTCTTCTGGGGTTAAACTGGAAATCTTATTATATGCACCTCTAATTTTGTAGGATCTCACCAGCTGTAAATCCTCTCTTTTTAAAAAGATGTTGGCGTTAAAACGTTCTGATAAAATCAGATCCTTAACCAATGGAGTTGTGGATACTACCGATGAAATTCGGTCACGGGCTGATTGGATATCTTGAATTGAAATCATTTCGAATAATTTTATTCTGTAAAGATAGAAAAAAGGTAAGAGAGGAATGAAAGAATTGTCAATTGGACTAAAGGAGTTATCAACCAAGGCTAACTACTAAAATAGGCCTAACTAATTGACCCAAAAGTCTTATGCTGCTATAATCCTAACTATCCTTATAGAATGTAAAACTACGATAGTTAACACAAAATGGCTACACACCATCATTTTTCTTTACTTATTGGATAAGATTAAACTTGAATAGGAAGGTTTTTCATCAAATCTTCTCGACTTTTTCAAATCAAATATTCTGATAAAATTATAGCCGCTAGAATAATTTAATACCCATTTTTTATAATAACTACCTGTTTTATCAAAAAAACAACAGAGCTAATGTGCAATTTCCCCGTCAAGATCCCATAGATCTTTCCACCCTTTCGCGCCTTCCCAAAGGAATACCTGTCCCTTTATCAACCGAGAATTACAATCTACCGACTCCAACTCTTTCATTTCTTCTTCGGAAATTGGGTCTTTAAAAGAAGCTTCCAGGTTTCCCAAATACTGGTTGGGACGAACCGAGAATGGAATTGGAATTTGCCCTCTTTGAACAGCCCACTTAATACAAACCACAGCTGGATGCACACCAATTCTCTTAGCGATTTTTTTTACTACTGGATGCTCTATATCAACAGCATCACCTTCTGTCTTATCTCTATCGGGACGTCTTGGTGATCCTATAGGAGAATATCCAATGGGTTGAATTTCATTCTCTACACAATAATCAAACAGCTCCTTTTGCTGAAAGCATGGATGAAGTTCCATCTCATTTGCAGCAGGAAGAATTTTCATCAACGGCAAAGTCGCTTCAAATTTAGCAATGGTCATATTTGAAGTTCCAATGTTTCGGGTTTTACCAGATTTTACCAAATCCTCCATCTGTTTCCAAGTTTTCATATAACCTTCTACAGAAAAAGGCTTAGAGTCAGGATTGCGAGCATCGCCATCCACGCCAGGTGCATGATAGTTAGGAAAAGGCCAATGAACCAAATAGAGATCCAGATAATCAAGTTGCAATTCATCCAGACTCATTTGGCAAGCTGCTTCGACTTCATGGTGGCGGTTATTCCACACTTTACTTGTTATCCAAAGTTCTTCACGAGTACAAACTCCTTCTTCAATAACCTCTTTAATTGCTTGGCCAATCTCTTTCTCATTCATATATACTTCAGCACAATCAATATGACGATAACCTAAACGAATGGCGTTTTTTACAGCATCTGCAATCTCTTCATTCGAATAATAATCTGAACCAAAAGTACCCAACCCCACCACAGGAATCTTATCTCCAGTGCGAAGCACTTTTACAGGTACATCAGATGGATCCACAGCTTCGTATTGTTTTGTTATATCTTCCATAATTGCAATAACTTTATAGTGTCAGAAAAAAATTTTAAGATTTTCCTTTGATGAATTCAACTTTAAAATATTCCATTAATCTTGTTCATCACAAAACCTCAGAACTAAGCAAGTTTGCGTATGATCCAAAAGGGATGAAAGCTCCGCATGTAAAGCTTTTATCTTTTTCATTTCTTTTAAACTTCTTAATAAATGATCGAAGTCACAAGCTCTATTTAATCTCTTCATCAAAAACAACCGCAACCTTTCCACATTTACCACTTGCCATAAGTTCATAGGCTTGATCGGCTTGATCTAATGTAAATCTATGTGTTACCAAATCTTCAGGATGAATTCCCCACCTTACAATTCGTTCAACCAATTCCTCCATTTTCCAAATGGAAGTCACCCATGATCCGTAAATAGTTTTCTGATCATGAATCACATCTGGAGAAGGATTAATTTCTAAAGTACCCCCTTCACCAATTAAAACCATCTTGCCCCACTGGCGCGTCGCCCGAATGCATAGTTGACGAGCAGTAGTGTGCCCAGAACAGTCAACTGTTTTTTCATATCCTAGACCTCCTGAAGCGGCCATTGCTCTTTCGAGAGAATCATCCCCTGAAACAAACACTTCGTCAGCCAATCCCTTGTCCAAAGCTATTTGGCAACGCTCTTCACTTATATCTGTAGCCACAATTTTATTCGCTCCCAGTGCTTTTGCAAGCATACAAGCGGCTAAACCGACAGGACCTAACCCCGTAATTAAAACTTGATCATTACCTGATATACCTATTTTTTCAAGCCCTTCGTAAACAGTACCGAATCCGCAAGCAACCTGAGCTCCATCCGTATAGGTTAATTCATCGGGTAACATCACAAGATCTTTTTCATCTGCTAAAATATATTCAGCCATACCGCCATCTCTTTGCCAACCGTAAGCAGCACGGTGTTCTGAACTACACGAAATCATATACCCACGACGACAATCATAACAAACACCACAGCCTGAAATATGATAAACAATTACTCTATCACCCTTTTTAAATCTTTTCAACCCTGGACCGCATTCTATTATTTGCCCGCTTGGTTCATGACCAGCGACTTTATTCTGATAAGCTTCGGGTCCTTTACCCAAATGCTCATTATAAATAGCACGAATATCTGACCCGCAAATAGTAGAAGATTTTGTCTTTATAATTACTTGTCCATGACCTGGAGCGGGAATCTCAACTTCTCTCATCTCGACGGTGCTGTTACCTGGCAAAAATGCACCCACTGTTGTTCTACATGAATTACACATAAATTCTATTGATTAAATATATAAGCTATATAATTTTTTTCGCATTTAAGCTGTAGTATTAAAGTTCCTTCTCAGACTTTTTTAACAATATATCTGGAGAGAATCAATTTATCCGATGGATACTACAGAAACTTCTCAAGCTCACGGAGAGCATTCCAAACAACACATCTTTCAAAACTAACATTCAAATCCACCCATCGAAGAACTAATGATAATATCATCATCAATTTACCAAAGCTGTAAAAGTCACTTTAGAATTATCTATACCTAAATGAGTTATAATCTCATCTGTGATAATTAGGCAAACTACATTACAAGTTATAACAGAAGTATTTAAAGTGGCTTTTTCAACAATTTAAGACTGTGCGTCTTTAATACTTTCATGAATAAAATTTTAAACTTCAATTATGTTCAAACGACAAATATAACTATCCACACTTTTCTTTTGATAGAATAAATTCATATCATCTTTTATAATAGCATGAAACTAAGTTGAAGTTCTGACATAAGCAAAAAAACAAAGTAATTAATTTAATTTATATTTTTGGCTCAAACCCCATATTATAATGGGATTAATGATTGTTTGGTATATCCAATAAGGCAGCAGATAGTGAACCTAAATCCTACTTCATTTTTCTGACTTCACCGCACAAAAAAAGCCGATAAGTTTTTTACAACTTATCGGCTTTAAAGG
>CAZJDS010000023.1:0-14112 GCA_964544795.1 uncultured Alkaliflexus sp.
GTTGCACGTCTTCGAAAAGAGCTGTAAAACAATTTGTTCATTACCTAGTTTCACTTATATTTATTTTAATTAAACATGGATAAAATGGAAGATTCGAAAATAGGAATTTCTTACAGTTTGCATGCAAAGAAGTTGTTAAGTCAAATATTTTCCTTCCTATTTCATCCCATGCTTATGCCTGTATTGGGGATTTTTCTGATTTTTAATTCGGGATCTCACCTCTCTTTTATGCCTTATGAAGCCAAAAGAGCTATTTATATTACAGTGTTTTTAACCACCTGTATTCTTCCAATATCCCTGCTTCCTTTGTTGTATCAGTTTAAAGTGATAAAAAGTTTCCACATGCGATCTTCCCAGGAGCGTTTGTGGCCCATTGTTTTTACTGCCCTATTTAATTTTTTAGGATTGTGGTTATTGAAGAAAATGGGACTCTCAGGCATTTTGCAAATTTTTATTTTGGGCATACTCGTTGCTCTTTTTTTTGCTGCTGTTATTACTGTTTTTTGGAAAATTAGCCTTCACATGATGGGTATAGGAGGTGTAACAGGAGCTATTTTAGCTGTAGGATTACGTTATAACCTTGATATTACCTTTTTCCTAATTCTCCTAATTTTGGCCAGTGGATTAACTGGATCATCCCGATTATATTTGGGCGCACATACGCCCGCACAAATTTATGTCGGCTATTTTTTAGGTGCTGGAGTTCTTTTTGGCACAATTTTACTCTACTAACCAGCTTGTCGTTTATATAAGCCTAAATCCCAACTCCTTAAGTATTGTTAGTGCTTCCTGTGGGTAGTCATTTACTTTGTCAATTTTCCAAATATGAAACTCTCTGCGAACAGGATAAGAACCTCTCTGCTGTTCAAAATCATGAGGTTCCATTTTTAATCGCGTCGAATCCGCCTCCACATCATAAGTTTGAAGCAGCGCTTTGGCCACCATCTGCAAAGGGGTTTCTGAATAATTGGGTTTTGCAAGGGTGATTGTTGTAGGCAAGGGTATTTCACTTGGCGTCCAATTAACAGTGGGTAAGTTGAGCTTTTTGCTTAATGCCTGAATGGCCATGGTGCTTCCATTGGCTTTTCCATCTGCTGAATATCCTGCAATGTGAGGAGTGCCTAACCAAACTTTTTTGAGAAGATCTTTATTTATATCTGGTTCATTCTCCCAAACATCTAAAGCTAATTTGGAAATGATCCCTTGTTTTAGGCCTGATAGAAGAGCTTCTGTTTTAGTTACTTCTCCACGAGAGGAGTTGATTACCACTGTCCCAGGTTTTAGAAGTGAAATCGCTTCTTCATTTAGCAGATAAAAAGTTTTGTCTTCGCCCTTCCTGTTTAAAGGTGTGTGAAAAGTGATTATGTTGGAATTTACTAATACCTTGTTTAAACTACAAAATTTGCTATCTCCTTCTCGTCTTGCTCTGGGCGGATCGTTTAATAAAACTTTAAATCCCAAAGTGCGAGCCAAATGCTCAACTTTTGAGCCTACCATCCCCACTCCAACAATTCCAACAGTTGTTTCCTTTGGATCAATACCTTGTAAAATTAGATGCGCTAAAATGGAGGCTATATATTGTTTCACAGATTCTGAATTACATCCTGGCGCGTTTGCCCACTCTATTCCTGCACTCTCAAGCCAAGGTATGTCCAGATGATCGGTACCAATGGTGGCGGTGGCAATAAATTTAACAGAACTGCCATCCAGCAGATCAGCATTGCATTTTGTTCGAGTCCTAACTAAAAGAGCATCTGCGTTTTTCACGTCGGCAGGTGAAATTTGTTTGCCTTCTTTGTATATGATTGTTGCGTAATTATCGAGTGCTCCTTTAATATATAGAACCTTATCGTCAGCTATAATTTTCATCTCTTTTTGAATTTTGACTTATTTGCTAAGCTATACAACGGTGGGTAAAAGTACAAATTTTAGGATACTGCCGATATTTAATCAGTTATTAAAGTTCATCATGTACAAAGAGTTGATAGAGGTCTTTTTAGATAAAATTTATGATGTTGGTAATTTGTTTATCAGGCAAGTGGTAAATTTACCTATTTTTTCGAGAAGATAGAGGGATCGAGATAGAGTTTAAATCCTAACGGGAATTTCTCTTATATCAAAATTAAACCTCTTTGGATTGTCAAAGCTTGATCTGTAAAAACAAGGATAATATTAGATCGAAACAGCAACGGATAACAATCCAGAGAGGTTTAAAAAAGTGTTTCTTCAAGTGTATAGTGCGAATGCAAATTTACTATACCCTAACACCTAATTTGTTTTACTTGTCAGCGGGTCTGCTTTGTCTTCTTTCCCGAGAGCGTTGTCTTATCTCCTGCTTCTTTTCTATGTATTTACTGAATTGATTTTCATCGAGAATCTTTTTAAGAGAAGCTTCATACTCGTCGTCTGATACTTTCATTTTTTTTTGCATGGCCTCACGATCTTCAGTTCGATTTTGAAACATTTCCTGTCTTTTCTTAATGTTCTGGAGGTTCAATTCATACACTTTAGCTTCCTGTTTTTCAGAAAGCTGAATAAGATCTTTCATTCTTTTTGTTAATTCCGTTGCTCTCGTTTCCGGATCAGGCCAATTTCGACCTCCAGTTTCGGGTTCTTGTCCAACCGCATAAAGGGATAGACAAATAGCAATTAGTGAAAAGATAATTTTTCTCATTTCTTTAGTTTTAATGAACAGAATATTAATGAAATATCTATAATTAGACTATCCAAACTTTTAAAAGGTTTAATCCTTTTGAAATTATTTCTCGCTATAAGAGTTTATTTCTTTCTTCACTTTTGCTAAGTTCTTAAGAAGAAATGTAGATAAGCAGATAGTTTATGGGCTTTAATGTTTGATTATTTATGACCTAATTGTTTAAAGTTTCTTTTCCAAAATTGAATTATATTTAGTTTGTCTTTTTATTAAAAATTGTTCAAATTCATTTAAACTCATCTCCAATTTATGTTTTAAATGCAAGAATCAGTATCTTTGGGTATGTAAAAAAGGCCGTTCTGGTCTGTGTTGCTCTTTTCCTCAACAAGTTGAGGAAAAGATGATTATATAAATCTTCAAAAACTTTTGATGTTGTCAATAAATATGTTTGAGACTTATAATAAGGAGTGCTAATTTAATATATTGTAGATGAGATCTTTATGTCACAACGCATTTTCTATAACTAAATCTTTTAATTGAAATAAAAATCAAATTATAATCGAATGAATAATACAATTTCACAGAGGTCTGCGGATAATATACGTGTTTTATCTGCTGCAATGGTTGAGAAAGCAAAGTCGGGTCATCCTGGTGGTGCGATGGGTGGTGCAGATTTTATCCACATTTTATTTTCTGAATTTTTAAATTATGATCCAAATGATAGATCATGGGTAAATCGAGATCGATTTTTTCTTGATCCAGGACATATGTCACCAATGCTCTATTCAATATTGGCATTAACTGGAACCTATTCTATGGAAGATCTTTCCAACTTCAGACAATGGGGTTCTGTAACTCCTGGTCATCCTGAAGTGGATGTGGCTCGTGGTGTGGAAAATACTTCAGGTCCTTTGGGACAGGGTCATACTATGGCTGTTGGTGCTGCCATCGCAGAGAAGTTTCTTCGAAATCGTTTCGGTGATTGGATGAAGCATGATATCTATACTTTTATTTCAGATGGAGGTGTTCAAGAAGAGATTTCGCAAGGTGCTGGTCGTATAGCTGGTTTTTTAGGATTGAGTAATTTAGTTATGTTTTACGATAGCAATGATGTTCAATTATCCACTACCACTGATGCAGTGACAAAAGAAGATACTGCTAAAAAATATGAAGCATGGGGCTGGAAAGTGAAGACCATTGATGGCAACAATCATGATGAAATTCGTGCTGCTCTGGAGGAAGCCAAAGCTGAAAAGGAGAAGCCTTATTTAATTATTGGTAAAACCATAATGGGTAAAGGGGCATTAAAAGCCGATGGAACCAGTTTTGAAGGCAAGGTAAGCACACACGGAATGCCACTAAGTGCGGCTGGAGCTTCCTATGAAGCAACTTTGAAAGCGTTAGGTTGTGATTTAGACAATCCCTTTGCAATATTTTCAGACGTGGCGGACTACTACAAGCAAGTGAATGCTGAAAAGTCTAAATATGCAGCTCAAAAAAGAGCTGAACAAAAAGAGTGGGCAACAAAAAATCCTGAACTTGCTGCTAAGTTCAATAATTTTCACTCCAATAAAACTCCTGATTTTGATTTTTCCTCACTTGAACAAAAGCCTAATAATGCCACCAGAGGTGCTTCCTCAGATGTGTTGGCTGCTTTTGCAGGAAAAGTTGAGAATATGATTGTGATGAGTGCTGACTTAGCTAATTCAGATAAAACAGATGGTTTTTTAAAGAAAACCACAGCATTTCAGAAGAATGATTTTTCTGGGTCATTTTTACAAGCAGGGGTTTCGGAATTAACTATGGCTGCAATTGCTAATGGTATGGCATTGCACGGAGGAGTTATTCCAGTGTGCGGCACATTCTTTGTTTTTAGTGACTATATGAAGCCAGCTGTGCGTTTGGCTGCTTTAATGGAATTGCCTGTAAAATATGTATGGACGCATGATGCTTTCCGTGTGGGAGAAGATGGTCCTACTCATCAACCCGTTGAGCAAGAAGCGCAAATTCGCTTGTTGGAGAAGCTCAAAAATCATAGTGGTGACAATAGCACTCTTGTTCTTCGTCCAGCTGACGCAGAAGAGACTACTGTTGCTTGGCAGTTGGCATTGGAAAATAATAAAACTCCAACCGCATTACTCCTTTCACGTCAAAACATCACCAATATTCCTAATAATGATTATAAAACTTCGCTTCAAGCTGCTAAGGGAGCTTATGTAGTTTCAAAAGATGAAGGAAATATTGATATTGTTTTAGTAGCAAACGGATCAGAAGTAGCCACTTTGTTTGAAGGAGCTAAATTATTGCGTGACAAGAAAGGGTTGAAAATTCAAATAGTATCGGCGCCTTCTGAAGGATTGTTCTTTAACCAATCTAAAGAGTATCAAGACTCTGTTTTGTTACCTGGCGTTCCACGCTTCGGGTTAACAGCAGGTTTACCTGTTACACTTCAAGGATTGATTGGGGATAATGGTATTTCGGTAGGTTTAGAGCATTTTGGTTTTTCTGCTCCTTTCGAAGTGCTGGATCAAAAATTCGGTTTTACAGGTGAAGCTGTTTACGAGAAGGTTCTTGCACTTTTAAAAAAATAGAATCAACAAAATTAAGAATGAAGTCCGATGATTATCTCATCGGACTTTTTTTACCTCATATAATTATTTGGATAAGAGCGCAATTATCTATTTATTTTGTTGAAATCGAAACTATCTATAAAAAAACTTTTTATCTTTAACAGTTATAGTAGTTTTGTTAGCAAATAGTTCAGAATCCCTATTTCAAATAAAGTGTTATGGAAAAGTATCTACAGGAATTGATCCAAAGTCAAAATCGAATTATAATTCCTGACTTTGGGGCTTTTATTATTTCCCGTGATAATGGCCATCACATACTATTTAATAATTTTCTTACATTCAATGATGGACTTTTAGTAAGTTATATCTGTGAAGAGGAAGGCCTCAATTCTGATCAGGCTTTGGAAATGATAGGTCAGTTTATTGAAAAAGTGAAATCTGCTCTTATCAAGGATGGACAATTTAAAATAGATAAAATAGGGACATTGTTCCGGGCCGAAGGAGGAGCTATCTCTTTTGAGTCGGAAGAAGTTGAAGAAGAAATAAAAGAGAGTGAACAGGATTCGAGCGTGAAGGAAGAGAAGAAGGAGCCTATTTTGATTGATGACAATGAGTTGTTAGATTTGGACTTATCTGAACCATCTGATCATACGGATGTTAGGCTTGAGGCTAAAAAACCACCTTCTCCATCTAAAGAATTTCAATCGGCAGCTACTTTATCTTCTCCAAGCCTATCTGCTGAGCCACCTTCAACCTTAATTATGAAGGATCAGAGAAAAAATAAATTTCCCATTTGGATATGGCTTGTTTTGATTCTTTTATTGCTATTAATAGGATTTGCTCTAATCTTCACTTTTTCCAATATTCCTGAAAAAGTAAAAGAGTGGTATCATTCACGGGATGAACAAACTGAAGTTGTTAAGGAGAACCTGTTACAGCCAGAACTTAAGCCTTTGCCTATCGACTCCTCTGCTTTTAAGAAAGAGGTGAAAAAAGAGGAAGTAAAAGTAATTTCACCAAAGGTAACTCGTCAGCATCATGTAATAGTTGGCGCTTTTAAAAAGAAGAGCGATGCTTTGAGTTTGAAGAACAAATTAGTTGCGCAAGGTCTAAAATCTGCCACTGTGCTTGAGCATGATGGCAGATATTTGGTAAGCTCCAATTGGTATTCATCTGTAAGCCCTGCATTACGCCGTCAAGAGGAGTTGTTGAAAACCCATAAGTTAGAGAATTGGGTGCTCTCCATTGATGTTCAATAGGGGAAGATGTTATTTCTACTTTATTTGATTGCTATTGTTTTTTACTGCTTTACGATTCTTTGGATTCGGAAGTATTGGATAATCTATAGTACGCAAGAGACGAAAATAGTTCGTCCCAAACCATTTGTTTCAGTTGTCATTGCTTTTAACAATGAGTTGAAATCGCTCCCTGCTTTATTGATGCATCTTCATAATCAGACTTTTTCAAAATCCCATTTTGAAATTATTATAGTGAATGACCATTCCACCGATGGAGATTATCAATGGTTGGTAACACATAATGTGAAGCTGATACACTCCTTAAAACGTGGAAAGAAAGCTGCATTGCATCAAGGGATCACTGTGGCCAACGGGGAATTTGTTATTACTACAGATGCCGATTGTTTACCACCTTCCACTTGGATAGAATCGATGATCAAAGCTTATCAAACCAGTTCAGCTGCTATGATTATGGGTCCCGTAACTCTTTGTCAGGTTAAAAGAAGTTTTTTTCAAGGGTTTCAGTTCATGGATTTTATGGCGTTGCAGTTAAGCGGTGGAGGTATGGCCATTGGTAATCGTCCAGTATTTTGCAATGGAGCCAATTTGGGTTTTGAGAAAGAGGCTTGGTTAAAGGCAATAGAAGTTCAAGATGGAAGAGACTTTGCGTCGGGTGATGATGTTTTTTTGTTGCATGCCTTCAAAACATTAAGATTGAAGATATTTTATCTCAAAGATGAAAAGGCTATTATTAAAACTCAGCCAGTTGACTCATGGCGACAGTTCTTTCGTCAACGCATTCGGTGGGGAGGTAAAAGTAAAGCTTACACTGATATAGAAACTCTACTCTTAGCATTTATGGTATTTTTAACTAACTTTTTGTTGGTTTTGACGTTTCTTTCGTTGGCATGGGGTGGTGTTTCTTGGATAGTATTGGCTGTTGGTTTTCTTTTGAAATTTATTGCAGACTTGGCATTGTTGAAATCGGGAGAATCATTTTTTAATTATAAAGTTCAAAGAAGTCATTTTTTTATTTATTCAATTTTTTTCCCATTTTACATTGTTTACACGGCATTGGCTGGATTCCTTTGTAAAGAGAAGTGGTGATCTTTTTATCTCATCCAATAATTCTTCAATTTTGAGTCTTTTCGAGTTTCGACTTTAAATTTTCTAAAGAGATGCATCTATCCAAAATAATCAGTTGAAATTCGAAGTTTATCGTGTGGAAGGTGCTGATGTTTATAGCTCTTTTTTAATTGGGATTCAGTTGTTGGATAAGTCTGGTACTATTGTTTTAGAAAAGAAAGGTGATGACTTGGCTCGGTATCCTTTGACTCATATTGAAAATCACTATGTGGCAAAGATAAAGCTTGGCCCACACAGTCTTATTATTATCAATAGCCACAAAATGAAACAATTTCAAGTCGAATAAGAATATTCATTCGGCTTGAAATTGTTTGCTATTTTCGTAAGATCAGTTTGTTTTAGGGCATCTTATACATAAAAGCATTGATACTCATTCCTGCTCCAACTGAAGTCATCATGAGGTTATCTCCTGATTGTACAGAGTGACCTTCTATCTCTCCTTTTACCAATAGATCAAATAAAGTAGGAACAGTGGCAACGCTGCTGTTACCCAAAGTACTAATGGTCATGGGCATCACGTGTAAATCTACTTTTTTCTCTCCATACAATTTGAACAGACGTTTGAGAATAGCTTCATCCATTTTGGCATTGGCCTGATGGATTAAAACTTTCTTTACATCGTGTAAGTGCATGTCGTTAGCTATCAAACATTCCTTAGCAACCTCAGGAACATACGTTAATGCGTAGTTGTAGAGTTTGCGTCCTAACATTTTAAGATAAATGCTCTCTTCCCCTAAATCCTTGTTGTATGAGTTACCCATCTTTAATAGATCCAAGTAATCAATCACATCGGTTCTGGCGCTATGTTTAAGCATCCCTACGGGTTTATCACTCTCTACACCTTCTAAGATTGCAGCACCCGCTCCATCGGCAAATATCATTACATCTCTGTCGTGTGGGTCACTGGATCGGCTCACTGTATCTGCTCCGATAACCAATACGCGTTTGGCATCTCCCGACTTGACAAAATAGTTGGCCTGAATCATTGCTTGGGTCCATCCTGGACAACCAAAGGTAATGTCGTAAGCTACTGTTTTTGGATTTTTTATACCCAATTTTAATTTAACTCTTGAAGCCAATGTGGGCAAAATATCTGGATACATTGATCCAAATTTCATGTCGCCTAAATTGTGCGCCAGAATAATATAATCCAATGTCTCTGGATCTATATTTGCCGATTTTATCGCGTTTTCAGCTGCAAAAGTTGCCAGATCAGAGGTTACGTGCTGTGGCTCCGCTACTCTTCTCTCTACAATGTCTGTAATTTGTTCAAATTTATCGACGATCTCTCTTCCGGGTGTTTCAATCCGGTTTCCTTTTTCATCCATAAAAACATTATCGATGAAATCTTCATTTTTAATTACTACAGATGGAATGTAACTTCCAGTTCCTGTAATAACTGCGTAAATGGATTTTTTTGCACTCATGCTTTTCTATTCAAAAATGTTTCTTATTCTGTAAAATATTTGATCTCTAATTTAATACCATCCCATTCTCCATAAGAGAAGAGGTGAATCCAATCACCTAAAAATATGAGGTGACTTTTTTCGTTTAATGGAATATTTTTAGCTACATGGCGATGACCAAAAATGAAATAATCGAAATGTTCTTTTTTTAAATACTCTTTGGCCCAAATCACGAGCCACTCATTCTCTCCTTTATAGGCCGAATTTTCTATGTTTTGATTGTTTTCACGACTTTTTCGAGACCAAAAACTGGCCAATCGAATGCCACAATCTGGATGAATGTGCCTAAAAAACCATTGTGCCAAAGGATTGGTAAAAACGGACTTCAATCGATTGTAAGATTTTTCAAAGTGAGTAAGCCCATCTCCATGCGCAATAAAAAAGCGTTTTTCATTCAACTCTTTTATAACTGGTTTTCTATGTACAACAACCCCCGTTTCTTTAGGGAGATAATCGAAGACCCAAATATCATGATTTCCAGTAAAAAAATAGATTGGAATTCCAGCATCTGTTAACTCACATAATTTCCCTAAAAACCTTGTATACCCTTTTGGGATGACTTTTTTATATTCAAACCAAAAATCAAAGATGTCTCCCACTAAATAGATTTCGCGAGCACTATCTTTAATTGTCTCTAGCCACCGAACAAATTTGTTCTCATGTTCCCTTCCATTGGCAATGGTTGGCGCACCTAAATGAACGTCGGAGGCAAAATATATTTTATTTCTTTCAGTCAAATCTTACCAATTGCACTTTAAATAGTGCTGTTTTTTAATAGGAGACAAATATATCTGTTTTTCTGCACATTCTCCAAACTTAATGGAAGCAATGCCATTGGAACAAATTGTTTATGAGTGTTTAATTATTACAGATTATTCTGATTTTTATAAAATCTCTTTCAACTTATTCTCTAATCTGTTTCCAAATAAATTCTTCCCAATAATCTCACCATTTTTATCAATGAGGTAGTTGGCAGGGATCTGTTGAATATTGTACATACGTGCGGCAGTGGAATTGGTGTAACGGAGTTCAGTAACACTCACCCATGGAAGTTGCGCGGAGAGGATGGCATTTTCCCATAGAACTTTGCTTCTCTCCAAACCCACCTGATATACTTCAAACCCTTTAGAGTTGAATTTGTTGTAAATAGATTTTAATCTTATATTTTCGCGAACAGATGCTTCATCCCATGAGGCCCAAAAAGAGAGCAAAACTACTTTTCCTCTTAAAGCTGCCAAACTTTTTTCATTGCCATCTTTGTCTTCAATTTTGAGGTCGGGCATATCACTACCTTCTGCATTATTGATGATATCCATGATCTTTATTCTTCTCTCTTCAGCTTTGGCATTCAGAACAATGTTGTAAAGTTGTTGAACTCTTTGTGACTCTGGGTAGAGGAGATTTAAACTGGTTGCTAATGCAGAAAAATAGACTTGATCTTTTTTGTTCATTACGTCCATGATTTGTGTTCCATCCGATAAGGTTAGAAACAGTGCGTAATAGCTTGCGAAGGATCTGGGGTGCTCTAGTATAAACTGGCCAGTTTGTTGCTTATAGCGGTCTATCTCTTCCACCAATTGGCTATTGATTGCTTCTAATTGGCTATTTTTGTTTTCATCTGGAAGTTTGTTATAAAGTGCTATTAAGCTATCAATAGAACTTCTAAGTTTCATCACCCGTAAATTTTGCGTTTTTATTTCAGCAGACCCTTGGGAGTTTTGAACTTGATAGTCTGTAGTAAACTTTTTTCTGTCTGCATTAATAGTAATTTGCTCGGTTGAGTCACCTATGAGAGTAATAAAAATAGTGGGAGATAGGCTTAATTTAAAAAAAGTGGGCGTGGTGAGTCTTTTATGTTTAAATTCAAAAGAACCATTTTTACCAACAACGGCACTGTCCAGAAGCACGTCTCCAGTTACATCCATTCTTGTAAAAAAGATTTTTTCAGTTGCAGCATTTTCAATAGCCCCTTTGATTATAAACTGATCGCTTTTACTGCAACTATTCAAGAGCAACAGACCCATTAGTAGGATGAAGGTATATCTCATGTTTTTTTTAATTTGTTAGCAAAGTTGTATGCTTCTTCTATTTCATGCAAAATTGGATTGTTGCATGTAAGAAGTGAGCAAAGATAATTTTATTTTTTTAGTAATCCATCCAGAACTTCTCTCCGCTGTTGGTTCCATATGTCGCTGGCTACAATAACACCATCTTTATCAATAATAAAATTAGTAGGAAGTTGGTGAATAGGTATGTTCTCAATAAGCTTAGTTTTCTCCTCTTTGGATGGGTTATAATAGATAATGGTCTTGAGTTGTTTGCTATCTGGAATGGAATCCAAGGCTATTTTACATATTTTTATTTTGCTGTTTGAATAATGTAAAATTTCATTCTCGTTTAGGCTCCATTGACTTTTATTGATAGGATCTGAAGGTTTGTAAAGCTCTATATAGACAGCAACACCTTCGATTTGAGCTAATATTGTGGTATCTCCAATTATATGAAAGGGGAATTTTTTCCCAGGGAGTAATAGCTCCTTTTGTTGCACAAATTTATGAAGTTTGTCCGTTTTAGAAAGAAATGTTTTTACGTTGGGAAATTTTCGATAAGGCGTCAATGCCTTTGCAGTGGATAAGAATAGTGTACTGTCCTTTATTATATTGAAAAGGTGTCTTTTACCTGAGGTTTGGATAAGTGCATACATTCTTTCCAAAGGATGATCCTCTTTTTGAAATATAAGAGTTTTATAAACAGCATCTATTGAATCTAAGTAGGTATGAAGTTTTTCTATCTCTTCTTTTTTTGGTTCCCAGTTGGGTGGAATGATTGATGAAGTTGTTTCATTGAGCTGTTTTCTCCACTGTTCTGAAAATTTATCTATTCTAATAAAACCAGTTGAAGAGATACCTCCTGTTATTTTGGTTTGGTTGGGAAACGTGAAATACTGTCCATCAATATATAAAGGGTGTTCATTTTCCAAAACAAGGATGGTTCCATCGCCATCTGTTTTCGATAATCTATAAAATCCAGAAGTGAAAGAATTAGGTTGCCAACTAAACTCACCTAAATGACTAATTAATAGGGTGTCTAAAACTTCTGTAGGATTGCTTATCGATTGAATAATCAGCCGATTTCCTTCTCCACCCCATAACAAACCCGATAAGGGAGGTTGGGGCTGATGTTTTGCACAACTTGAAATTAGGAAAAGAAAGGATAAGATCTTTACAATACGAAGCATGGCAATTGAGTTTGTACTACAAAGATAACAGGCTTAAAGAGATGAAGCGTATAATTGATAGAAAATATCCGAAAGGATTTTGTCCCTTCGGATATTTTATTGATTTATTTAGAGTTTAGAATATAATTAGCTATCCAATCACCTACTTCTGATGTTTTATAGGATTTTCCGCTGTCTGCAATATCTTCTGTCACAACACCAGCTTCCAATGATGCATCTACTGCTTTGCGAATGATGGCTCCTTCCTTCATTAATTCAAAAGCATACTCAAACATCATGGCAGCCGATAAAACTGTTGCAATAGGATTCGCAATGTTCTTCCCTGCTGCTTGTGGGTAGGAGCCATGAATGGGTTCAAACACGCTGGTGTGAAGTCCTATGGATGCTGAAGGCAACAATCCTAAAGAGCCAGTAATTACAGACGCTTCATCTGTTAGAATGTCGCCAAACATGTTTTCAGTTACCATTACGTCGAAACTTGTAGGCCATTGGATTATACGCATGGCAGCATTGTCTACAAACATATATTCAGTGGTAACCTCTGGATAGCTGGGTTCCATCTCCTGACCAATTTGTCTCCACAAGCGCGAAGTCTCTAATACGTTGGCTTTGTCGACGATGGTTAGCTTCTTCTTACGTTTCATTGCGTATTCAAAGCCTAACTTTAAAATACGCTCTATCTCTTCTCGAGTGTAAACACAATTGTCGAAAGCCGTGTTGCCATCTTCGCTACGGCCTTTTTCGCCAAAATAGATGCCCCCTGTTAGTTCACGAATACACATGAAGTTTGCACCTTTTACCAAATCTTGGCGCAAAGGAGATTTGTGCAGCAAGGATTCAAAAGTCTCTACTGGACGGAGATTGGCATATAGACCCAATTGTTTTCTCATACGCAGCAATCCTTGTTCGGGGCGTACTTTTGCTTTGGGATCGTTGTCATATTTTGGATCTCCAATGGCACCAAACAACACCGCATCGCTGTCTAAACATATCTGATGGGTTTCGGGCGGATAGGGGTCACCTACTTCATCTATGGCACAAGCGCCAGTAATCGCATGTTTGTAATTTAATTCATGACCAAATTTTTTGCAAACTGCATCGGTCACTTTTAAAGCCTCCCTAATAATTTCAGGGCCGATGCCATCACCGGCTAAAACTGCAATGTTTAACTTCATGTTTTTATAATTTGTTTCTAATTTTTTATGGGGTGATTTAACCTTATATAAATAAGATACTTAATGATATTTAAAGTTAGATTTTATACTATTTTCTTAAATTTAAAATCATTATTTTCAATAATATTAAGCATTTTAAGAGTCGCTTTGATGGCAGCTTCAGTTTGATCGGCGTCCAGTCCACGGGTTTTAAATTCATGGCTGTTGTGCTCCCAAGTGATTATTGTTTCTACCAAAGCATTGGTTTTACCACCTGGCGGGATTGATACCCAATAGTCAATTAATTTGGGGTGTTCTCTGCCCAAACGCTCGTAGATGATCCACAATGCTTTCATGAAAGCATCGTATTGTCCATCACCTACCGCAGTTTCAGAGTATATATTTTTATCTATCTGAATTTTTATACTGGCTATAGGTTTCATGCCTCGAACCAAGCTAAGCGAATAGTTTAAGAGCTTTATATTCTCCTTGGTACCTTCACTTTTAAGCACATCAGAAATGATATAGGGTAAATCCTCGGCAGAAACCGATTCTTTTTTGTCTCCTAATTCTGTTACCCGTTGAGTTACTTTTTTCAGATCAGCAGGATTTAGTTCGATCCCTAACTCTTCCAAATTCTTAAGAAT
>CAZJDS010000023.1:14212-17595 GCA_964544795.1 uncultured Alkaliflexus sp.
CCCAAAACACTTGCCAATGGTGCATTGCCAGCTCGTTCGCCCAATCCGTTCACGGTGGTGTGAACCCCTTTGACTCCAACTTTGAGTGCCATATAAACGTTGGCAACTGAAAGATCATAATCATTGTGCGCATGAAAATCAAAATGAACTTTGGGGTAGCGATCAATCATCGCTTTACAAAATTCATAGGTCTGTTCAGGATTTAAAATACCTAAAGTGTCTGGCAACATGATGCGTTTTACATTGGTTTTGCTTAGATAATCTACCATGTAAAAGACGTAGTCGCGAGAACTGATCATACCGTTGGACCAATCTTCCAGATAGACATTTACAGTTACCCCTTTTCGTTCGGCTTCATCCAATATGAGTTGTATATCAGCTAAGTGTTCATCTGGGGTCTTTTTTAATTGTCCTTCCAGATGTTTTAACGAACCCTTGGTTAGTAGATTGATTACTTTTCCACCCGCATCTATGATCCAATTCAATGAAACGCCTTTGTCAACAAATCCAAGGACTTCAATTTTATCTAAATGGTTGTTCTTTCCTGCCCACTCTGTAATTCTTTTTACGGCTTTGTATTCTCCGCTCGACACTCTGGCAGAAGCGACTTCAATTCTGTTCACTTTCAGCTCATCCAAAAGTAATCTGGCAACAGCCAGCTTTTCAGATTCGCTAAAAGAGACGCCAGTAGTTTGTTCGCCATCACGCAAGGTGGTGTCCATTACTTCTATGGTGGTCATATTCATCGTATTACTTTTCTTGTCTGAAGATTTCAAAAATATGGCTGTTTAAACACTTTTAGAAGAGTTCTCTTCCTTCATAGTTTAGAAACAGCCAAATTGATCTTCCTATTCTTGTTTATTAGGCATTCATTTCCCAAGCTTCAATTTTATCTTTTATGCTGATGAGGTAGTCAATATCATCATATCCATTGATTAAGCAATTTTTCTTGTAGGGATTGATTTCAAATCCTTCAGAAATATTTTGCGAGGGAACACTTATGGTTTCAGCTTCTAAATTTACCTTCACAATAACTTTTGGGTCAGCTTCTACTGCTTTGAATAATTTTTCTAAAAATCTTTCAGACACTACTACAGGAAGCAGACCGTTGTTTAGTGCGTTGTTTTTAAAAATATCGGCAAAAAAACTTGATACGACTACTTTAAAGCCATATCCATAAATAGCCCATGCAGCATGCTCACGACTGGAGCCACTTCCGAAGTTTTTTCCAGCTAAGAGGATGGTTCCTGAATAAGTAGGTTGATTTAAAACAAAATCAGACTTGGGATTTCCAGCTTTGTCGAAACGCCAGTCACGAAATAAATTGTCTCCAAATCCTTCGCGTGTGGTTGCTTTTAAAAAGCGTGCAGGAATGATTTGATCGGTGTCAATGTTTTCAATGGGCAGCGGTACGCAGGTTGACTCAACGGTTACAAATTTATCTATTGCCATTTTTAATTCTTTTTGAAAAATGATTGATTCATTAAATGAGCTCTCCAATAATCTACATCATGGTGCGTGGATCCGTAATTACGCCATTAATAGCTGTCGCTGCAGCTGTTATTGGGCTGGCAAGCATGGTGCGTGCACCTGGTCCTTGGCGTCCTTCAAAGTTTCTGTTAGAAGTTGAAACTGCATATTTTCCTTCAGGAATTTTATCGTCGTTCATAGCCAAACAAGCCGAACAACCAGGTTGACGCATAACAAATCCTGCTTCTTCTAGTATTTCACGCAATCCTTCTTCTTCTGCTTGCTTTTCTACCTGTTTACTTCCAGGAACGATCCAAACAATAACATCATCTGCCTTTTTCTTCCCTTTTACAAAACTGGCAAACATACGTAAGTCTTCAATTCGGCCGTTGGTACAGCTTCCCACAAAGACATAATCCACCTTTTTACCAATCATTGCATCTCCTGGGTTGTAATCCATGTAGGCCAATGACTTTTTAAAGGTGTTTTGTGAACTTGGCTCAATATCTTCTACCTTTGGGATGTGTGCTGAAATTCCAATTCCCATCCCTGGGTTGGTTCCATAAGTAATCATGGGCTCAATATCTGCTGCATTGAAGTGAAGTTCTTTATCAAAAACTGCATCTGCATCAGAAGGCAATTGCTTCCATTCCGCTAGTTTTCTCTCCCACTCAGCACCTACTGGAGCAAATTCACGACCCTTTATATATTCAAACGTGGTTTCGTCAGGAGCAATTAATCCTCCTCTTGCGCCCATTTCAATACTCATATTGCAGATGGTCATCCGTGCTTCCATAGATAGGTTGCGAATGGCCGATCCTGCAAATTCAACAAAATAACCTGTTGCCCCACTTGTAGAGATTTGGGAGATGATGTAAAGGATAATGTCTTTTGAAACTACCCCTTTTTTAAGATCACCTTCTACGTTAATACGCATAGTTTTTGGACGTGATTGCATTAAACATTGCGTGGTTAAAACCATCTCCACTTCACTAGTTCCAATTCCGAAAGCGATGCTTCCAAAAGCACCATGCGTTGACGTATGACTGTCTCCACAAACAATGGTCATATTGGGCTGAGTGATGCCCAACTCAGGGCCAATTACGTGTACAATTCCGTTGAAAGGATGGTTCAATCCATACATTTCAATTCCATTGGCCTTACAGTTCTCCTTCAGTTTATTAACCTGGAAACGGCTTAGCTCATCTTGTATCGGAAGATGTTGGTCGATGGTGGGAATGTTGTGATCAGGAGTAGCAATGGTTTTGTCAGGACGGCGAACTTTTACTCCTCTTTCCTTAAGTCCAGCAAATGCCTGTGGACTTGTCACCTCATGTATCAAATGACGGTCGATGTACAACACACTGGGACCTCCTTCCACGTTGTCCACAACGTGTTTTTCCCAGATTTTGTCAAAAAGTGTTTTTCCAGCCAAAATATTTAATTTTTAATGGTTTTTACTGTTTGGAAGTTCTTGATTGGAGGAGAGGCCTTTTTGCACTCCTCAACTTCTCTTGAATCTTCTTATTTTATTTAAGATCTATCGTCTGTAATTGTTAATTAATTTTTCCGAGAGCATCTAAGAATGCTTCTACAGATGCAGTAACAATATCTGTATGTGCGGCAAATCCATAAAAAATGTCTCCTTGATGTTCTACCTGCACATGCACTTTACCTAAATCATCACTGCCCCTAGTAATGGCTTGGATTAAGAACTCTTCCAGTCTGACACGTCTCTTTACAAGGGCTTTGACCGCAGTAAATGCAGCATCTATGGGTCCATTTCCAGATGCAGTTTCGGTAAACGTATCACCGTTAAAACTTACCTGAACAGTAGCAGTTGGAATAGTTGACTTTCCACAAACTACTTGTAAGGAAACTAATTTTATAGCTTGCTTGTCCGATTTTCTTTC
>CAZJDS010000024.1:0-15238 GCA_964544795.1 uncultured Alkaliflexus sp.
TTCCGAAAAAGCCTTAATGGTATATTCTACATCTTCAAGCGTATGTGCCGCAGTGGGAATAATACGCAACATTATCTGATCTTTTGGAATTACAGGATAAATCACAATGGAACAGAAAATGCTGTAATTTTCGCGCAAATCCATAGTTAAAGCTGTGGCTTCTGGAACAGACCCTTCTAAAAATACAGGAGTAACGGGAGTTTCTGTATTTCCCAAATTAAAACCCTTGGCACGAAGGCCGCTTTGAAGCGCATTGACTACTTTCCATAAATTTTCTTTCAATTCAGGCTGAGTACGTAATAGCTCCAAACGTTTCATAGCTCCCACAACCATAGCCATTGGCAAAGACTTAGCAAAAATCTGTGAACGCATGTTGTAACGGAGGTAGTTAACCACCTCTTCAGTACCTGCCACAAAAGCTCCAATACCTGCCATTGACTTAGCAAAAGTACTAAATATAAGGTCAATCTCATCTGTTACCCCAAAATGCTCTGCAGCACCAGCGCCTGTTTTACCCATGGTTCCAAAACCGTGAGCGTCGTCCACCAAAATTCTAAATTGAAAATCTTTTTTAAGCGCAGCAATTTCATCTAATTTACCTAAATCACCCGCCATACCGAATACTCCTTCAGTAATTACCAAAACACCGCCACCTTGTTTTTCAGCAAGTCTGGTTGCACGTCCCAATTGAATCTTTAGATTTTCAATGTTGTTATGAGGGAATACAAAACGTTTTCCCATATGCAATCTTAAACCGTCAAGAATACATGCATGTGATTCTGAATCGTAAACTACAACGTCATTACGACCGAGTAAAGTGTCGATAATTGAAACCATTCCCTGATATCCATAATTTAGCAGATAAGAATCCTCTTTACCCACAAAATCAGCCAGTTGAGCCTCAATCTCTTCATGCTTGCTGGTTTGTCCAGACATCATGCGCGCTCCCATAGGATAGGCAAGCCCCCAATCTTTAGATGCTTCAGCATCAACCTTTCGAACTTCGGGGTGATTGGCCAGCCCTAAATAGTTATTCAAGCTCCATGTTAGCACTTCTTTACCACGAAATTTCATTTTCGGGTTAATCTCTCCTTCAAGTTTTGGGAAAGTAAAATAACCATGAGCCTCTTTGCCATATTGACCAAGTGGGCCCATACTTAAACTTATCTTATTAAAAATGTCCACGATAAATGAGTTTTGTTTATTTTAGCCATCAAAGATAACCATTTTTAAATATCATTTTTCCAAAGCTCTTAAAAATATTAATTCCTCGTAAAATTTAGAGATCCATAACAGGTTTAAATAGTGGCTTAGTTTTTGTTTGATGCAGAAGGCAAACTAAGAAATGAAAACAGCTTGCCAATTTCACTCTAAAACAAACCCACTTCGAAAAATTGAATGGAGAGAATTGAAATATATCAACATATGATTTAGAGATTTGAATTGAAAACTATATCTTTGCATTTAAATTTGAGTTTTTAGCTAAGCAAGGATAGCTTTAAGGATACAATCGTAGTAACCATAAATCACTTTAGCAAATGAGATTAGTATTAATTTTAGGGGTCACCATGGCTCTTTTGTTTAGCTCATGTAGTGAGTACCAGAAGCTTCTCAAAAGTAAAGACTACGATTTGAAGTATGAAAAAGCGTTAGTCTATTATGAAAAAGGGGATTACACAAGAGCTTCTACACTCTTCAGCGAATTAATTAGTATTTATAGAGGAACCGAGAAGTCGGAGACTTCTCATTATATATATGCTGAATGTCTTTATGGGATGCATGACTACATGATGGCTGGTCATTATTTTCAGATGTTTGTACAAAATTATCCCACATCCGATCGAGTAGAAGATGCGCAATTTATGACAGCGTATTGTAGTTATAAAATGTCTGCAAAACCTCGTTTAGACCAAACAGAAACTTATACTGCTTTAGATCAGTTTCAGCTCTTTATAAATCTTTACCCCACCAACAAAAAGGCGGAGGAGGCTGGGAAGCTTATGGATGAGTTAAGAGATAAATTGGTTTATAAAGCGTATCTTAACGCCAAACTCTATTATAATTTAGGAAATTATATGGGTAACAATTACCAGTCGGCAGTTATTGCGGCTGGCAATGTTTTAAATGAATATCCAGATACGAAATATCGGGAAGAGTTGTCATTCTTAATTCTGGATTCAAAATATATCCAGGCTGTTAACAGTGTGGAAGAAAAAATGGATGAGCGATTGAGAGATACTTTGGATGAATATTATTCATTTGTAAATGAATTTCCACAAAGTCAATATCTCAAAAATGCCAATAAAATATTTGAGGTCACAACACAAATGTTGAATTAGTTTGAATAAGATTTATATTTAATTATAATTATGGATTACAAAAAATCAAATGCACCCAACAACACCATTACTTGGGATACAAAAGCTTTGGGTGAGAAAACTGGAAATATTTATGAATCTGTTATGATTGCGGCTAAAAGAGCCAATCAGATTAGTGTAGAGATGAAAGAAGAGTTGAACCGAAAACTTCAGGAGTTTGCCTCTTACACTGATAATCTGGAAGAGGTTTTTGAAAATCGTGAGCAAATTGAGATTTCTAAATTTTACGAACGCTTACCTAAGCCAACAGCATTAGCGGTTACTCAATTTTTGGAAGACAAAGTCTATTATCGTAATCCAGAAAAAGAAGAGAACCCAGAAAACACATTGAAAGATCTGTAACAGACTCTTTTCAAATACAGGCTCATTAAGAAATAATTAAATATTATTCTTAGTAAGCAGATAATTAAAAGATAAAAGAGATGTATCATTTCTTTTATCTTTTTTTATTTTGGCCAATTATTAAACAGACCCTATGTTATCAGGCAAGAAAATAATTCTAGGAGTAACAGGTAGTATTGCAGCCTACAAATCGGCTCTTTTGTTGCGCCTACTGGTTAAAGCGGGAGCAGAAGTACAGGTAATCATCACCGCTGCGGGCAAAGAGTTCATAACTCCTGTAACCCTATCGGCACTATCTGGTCGCCCAGTATTGGGCAGTTTTTTCGAAAGCAGAGATGGCACCTGGCACAGCCATGTTGATTTAGGCTTGTGGGCCGATCTCTTTGTTATTGCACCTGCAAGTGCCAACACCATGGGAAAAATGGTTACAGGAATTTGTGACAATCTTTTAATAACCACCTATTTATCTGCCAGATGCCCTGTCTTTGTTGCGCCAGCCATGGACTTGGATATGTTTCAGCATCCTACCACAATACGAAACATGCAGACCCTTGCCAGCTGGGGGTGTCATATAATAGAACCTGGGACAGGTGATTTGGCCAGCGGACTCTCTGGAAAAGGAAGAATGGAAGAACCCGAAGTTATTTTAGAGAAAATAAAAGATTTCTTCACAGAAAACCCTCAACAAAAAAAACTCGCTGGAAAACGAGTCATGGTAACAGCAGGACCCACACACGAGGCGATAGACCCCGTTCGATTTGTGGGAAACCACTCTTCAGGCAAGATGGGCATAAGCATCTCTGAAGCTTTGGCAAACCAAGGCGCTATAGTGGATTTGGTCGCAGGCCCCATCAATATCGAAGTGACTCATCCCAATATAAAAAGATACAATGTAGTGAGTGCACAGCAAATGTATGATCAATGTGTAGAATTATTTCCAAATGCAGATGCAGCTATTATGTCGGCAGCCGTTAGTGATTATACCCCATCAAATCCAGCTCCCTCGAAGATAAAAAGAGATAGTGATAACTGGACCATCGAAATGAAGGCCAACCCAGACATAGCTGCGCAGATGGGGAAAATGAAAAAAGAAAATCAGGTTTTAGTAGGTTTTGCATTGGAAACAGATAACGAAGAAGTCAATGCTACAAAAAAGCTAAAACGGAAAAACTTGGATTTTATCGTACTCAACTCACTAAAAGTGCCTGGTGCTGGTTTTGCAACAGATACCAATAAGATAACCATCATCAACAATCAAAATAAAAAAACAGATTTCCCGTTAAAGAATAAAAAAGAGGTGGCCAACGACATCATCAATTACCTCATCCCTTTGCTAAAAGTTTAATGATCCCCCATTATGAAACGAGCATAAAACAGACTCTCACAAAAGAGGCTGAATATAAATGCAAGTTCCATATGGCAATTAATAAACAAATTAAAATCATATGAAACAAGGATGAGAATAGTTTCTCACAAAGGAGGATGATTATTCTGGCGAGTTCCATATGGCAACTGAAAAACAAATTATAATCATATGAAACGAGCATGAGAATAGAATCTCACAAAGGTGAATGACTATTGATGCGAGTTCCATGTGGCAACTGAAAAATAAAATTATAATCACATGAAATTAAAGTTTCGGCTCGTTCTGCTTTCAATTTTAATTGGCGGATCTATTTTACAATCACTTAATGCACAAGAGCTAAGGTGTATGGTGCAAGTAGTAGCACCCAGTGTTCAAGGTACAAACAGAGCCGTTTTTGAGACTTTGCAAAAAACCATCATGGAATTTATGAACGGCCAACAGTGGGGCAATCATAAATTTAAAAATGAAGAGAGAATCGATTGCACAATCTTGATTAACATACGTGAAATGCCCAGTATAGATGAATTTAAAGGTACATTCCAGATACAATCACGACGACCTGTTTATAACTCCTCTTACAACTCACAGTTGATCAACTTCATGGATCAAAATTTGTCGTTCAAATATGTAGAGTTTGAACCATTTGTTTATAACGAATCCAATATAGAATCCAACTTGGTGGCTATATTATCCTATTATGCCTATATAATTTTAGGCTATGACTATGATTCCTTTAGCCTACGGGGCGGAACGCCCTATTTTCAGAAAGCGGAACATATTGTGAGTATGATGCAAAATTCAAAAGAGTCGGGCTGGCGCTCTTTCGATGGCACACGAAACAGATATTGGCTCACAGAAAATCTCCTGAATGAACAGCATGCCCCCCTACGCTCTTGCTATTATGAATACCACAGAAAAGGATTGGATTTGATGGCTCAAAAGCCTGAAGAGGGACGTTCAAACATCTTATCTGCTTTGGAACAACTGACTAAAGTATATCGCCAACGACCGAATTCCTTTGCACTATCATTCTTTTTTGATGCAAAATTAGAGGAACTCATCAATGTTTTTTCGGAAGCTCCTTCTATGGAAAAAGGAAAAGTTATTACTATTCTTTCAGAAGTAGATCCTGCCAATTCTAACAAGTACAATGAAATGAAGTAAATTATCATTGGAGATATTTTATTTTTACAATGCAAATTTCTTTTGTTTATCTTTGCAATTAGTGCTTTATAAAAGGTAAACTTTCATCTATGCTTCATCAACTAAAAATTTCAAATTACGCTTTAATTGATTCTGCCGACATCCAATTTAACGATGGCTTTTCAGTCATTACAGGAGAAACTGGAGCGGGAAAGTCAATTATGTTAGGAGCTCTTTCTCTAATCTTAGGGCAACGAAGCGACTCTTCGGCTACCCGAAACAAAGAGCAAAAGTGTGTTGTAGAAGCTCACTTTAATATTGCAGGTTACGGGTTGAAAAAAATCTTTGTAACAGAAGATGTAGATTACGATGATCATACAGTCATACGGAGAGAAATTTTACCGTCAGGCAAATCCAGAGCTTTTGTTAACGACACACCTGTAACACTTAATTTTCTGAAAGAGTTAACACAATATCTGATAGATATACACTCGCAACATGAGAATTTGCTAATGGGCGAATTTACTTTTCAACTAATGGTTGTTGATACAGTTGCAAATAATGAGAATTTAAAATCTAATTACCATAAGGAGTATGTCCTGTTAACAAAACTCCAAAGAGAGAGAACAAAACTCATAGAAGCCAATGAAAAACTTCAAGCAGATCGAGATTACTGGGAGTTTCAACTACAACAGATCCTTGATGCTCAACTGATAAAAGATGAACAAGCTGAACTGGAGCAAGAGCTTCAACAACTATCCCATGTGGAGGAAATTAAGATTGCGCTGGCTTCCGCTCAAACACTACTCAACGACAACGAACCTTCATTGGTAGATAGTCTTCATCAAATACGCACTGAAATTGGTCGTATATCTAATTTCTTGCAGGGGGGTGAAGAGCTTCAGGCCAGACTGGAATCCCTCTATATTGAACTGGAAGATGTGGCAAAAGAGATAACCGCCCTTTCCAGCACCACAGAATATGATCCGCAACGATTACAAATAGTACAAAACAGATTGGATCTGATCTTTTCGCTACAGCAAAAGCATCGCGTTAATTCCATTCAAGCACTCATAGAGATTGGAGAAGATTTTGAAACAAAATTGACACAACTAAATTCTTTTGATGAGCAGTTGGAAGAACTAAATAAAAACATTGAGAAACAAACCAAAATTGTTCAGGAACTTGCAAATGAATTAACGCAGAGCAGAAGCAAAGTCTTCCCAATTATAGAATCTACTATTGAAACAATATTGCAAGAATTGGGCATGCCACATGGAAAATTCCAGATCGCACATACCCTATCAGAAGAACTTAAAGAGTCTGGTGCAGATGAAATTCAATTTTTATTCACGGCCAATAAAAACAGTGCCTTATCCGAAATCAACAAAGTAGCCTCAGGGGGAGAAATGTCTCGTCTTATGCTAAGTATAAAGTCTTTACTCTCTTCCACGAAAGGGCTACCCACCCTAATTTTTGACGAAATTGACACAGGAGTGTCGGGTGAAATTGCAGATAAGATGGGGCGCATTATGCAAAGCATGGGACATCATATCCAATTGATTAGTATTACCCATCTTCCACAAATTGCAGGAAAAGGTGCACATCATTACAAAGTCTTTAAAAATGATGAATCCGATCAGACTGTGACCGAAATTAAACAACTTAATGACAATGAGCGCATCAATGAAATTGCAGGAATGCTAAGTGGCTCAACTGTTTCAGAAGCTGCATTGATTAATGCACGTGATTTATTGCAAACCCGTTAGTTAAAATCAGAGCTTAAATTTTAAATACAAAGAGAGAAAGTATGAAAATAACAGTAGTTGGATCTGGCGGTGTGGGTGCATATTTTGGCGGACGATTGGCCAATTCTGGAAACGATGTAACTTTCATTGCCCGAGGAGCGCATTTAGATGCAATAAGTAAAAATGGTCTGATAGTTAAAAGTATCAATGGGGACTTTAAAGTTACTAAAGCAAAAGCAACAGACAACCTGGTAAAAACCCAAAAAGCAGATTTAATTATTATCGCAGTAAAAGCATGGCAAGTTAAAGATCTTGCACATCAGATCAAACCCCTTTTGGGTGAAAACACGTTGGTTCTTCCTCTTCAAAACGGAGTTCTTTCGAGCGAAGAGTTGCGAGAAGTGCTTCCTCATAAAAATGTTTTAGCAGGATTGTGCAGAATCATCAGTAAAATTGAAGCCCCTGGTGTAATCAACCATTTGGCCGTTGACCCCACCATTGTATTTGGAGAGTACGATAATCACAAAAGTGAAAGATTGCTCCCCATCCAAGAAGCTTTTGAAAAAGCAGGTTTTAAATCATTTATCGCAGAAGATATACAAGTTGAAAGATGGAAAAAGTTCGTGTACATCTGCTCCAGCGCATGGCTGGCAGTGACTCGTTCAACCAACGGACAGGTTTGTGAGCAGCCAGAAACCAGACAGATACTTTTCGATCTCTTTGTGGAAGTGGCCACACTGGCAAGAAAACTTGGCGTAAATATCCCAACTGGATTTGAAGAGAAAACTTTGGCAACCACCGAAGGATTCCCCTATAACTCCACCTCTTCACTTACCCGAGATGTATGGGCAGGAAAACCTTCTGAGCTGGAATATCAAAACGGAACGGTCGTTCGGCTCGCTAAAGAAATTGGATTTGAAGTTCCTATCAATCGATTTATCTATCACTCCTTACTTCTGATGGAGAAAAGAGCCAGATCAACTACATAGAAAACTAAAGTACTTCAATTACGAGTGACCATTTTCTTTCTCAACACATCAGTTCAATTTAAAACGGCTCCTTATTATCTCTTATTTTTATTTAAGCTACCTTTGCAGCCTAAAATAGCATTCAATGACTTTTGAGGATCTAAATTTGAACACCCCCCTATTAAATGCTTTATCCGATATGGGGCTTACACATCCAACCTTAATCCAAGAACGAGCTTTTCCAGTAATTATGTCGGGAAGAGATGTGCTTGGCATTGCACAAACGGGAACAGGTAAATCTATCGCTTTTCTACTGCCTGCACTTCGTCAATGGAAGTTCTCAAAAGTTCGCCTTCCTCAAATTGTTATCTTAGTACCCACCCGAGAGCTGGTGGTTCAGTTGGTAGAGGTAGTGGAACAGCTATCTGCCTATCAAAGTTTAGTGGTTCAAGGAGTATATGGTGGCGTAAACATGACCACCCAAGGAGTTAGGATTTCAGAAGGTATGGATGTCTTAGTAGGCACTCCTGGACGGCTGCGTGATTTAGTTCTTGAAGGGTTTGTCTCTTTAAAAAACACGAAAAAATTTATACTCGATGAAGTGGACGAAATGCTGGATTTAGGCTTTAGATCGCAGCTCACTTCGATATTTGATCTGTTACCTACAAAGAGACAAAATTTACTTTTTTCAGCTACAGTTCCTGTTGAAGTGGAGGCATTGATCGACACTTATTTTACCGCTCCCGAACGAGTAGAAGCAGCTCCAACAGGCACACCTCTTGAAAACATTTCACAACAATCTTATACTGTTCCCAATTACACTACGAAAGTTAACTTATTGGAACATCTTCTCAGCGATGAGTCTGCAATGAACAGAGTTTTGGTTTTTTGCGCCACCAAAAGAATGGCCGACCATCTTTATGAAAAACTGGAAGAGACACACGGAGAAACCATAGGCATAATCCACTCTGGCAAAGCGCAAAACTTCAGATTTAGAATGGTCAATGAGTTTCAGGAAGGTAAAATCAGAATACTTATAGCCACCGACTTGGTATCGAGAGGTCTGGATATTACAGGAGTTAGCCATGTTGTTAATTTCGATTTGCCCGATGTTGCAGAGTCTTACATCCATAGAATTGGTAGAACAGGTAGAGCAGATGAAACAGGAGATGCCATCAGTTTCATAACCCCAAGGGATGAAGAGAGAAGAATGGACATCGAACAGCTCATGGAGATGCAGATTCCTTCTCAAGATCTTCCTGCCGAAGTTGAAATCTCTGATCTAATTACTGATTTTGATAGAGTCACTGTGAAGATGAAAACCGCACTGGTACAACTTCCTAAGCGTGATCAAGCCAGTGGACCAGCATTTCAAAAAAGAGCCGAGCACAACCAAAAAACCAATAAAAAAATAAGGTACAAAGATAAAATGAAAGCAAAATATGGTAAACCCATAACACGAGGGCAGAAAAGAAAAGGAAAAAAATCAAAATAAGCTCCAATGGCACTTCATAACTCTATTATTACCACAATTGCTTTTTCAAAGTGCTGAAATCTTGTATATTTGTAAGTTAAAAATTAAAGTATCACACGCAGAAACTCAAAACAAGAGATGATAAAAATAACACTCCCCGATAATTCGGTTCGTGAATATCCAGATGGCATAACAGGTTATGAAATAGCCGAAAGCATCAGCCCTCGTTTGGCCAAAGAAGTACTTAGTATTACAGTTAATGATGAAGTTTGGGATCTTACAAGACCCATCAAGGAAAATGCGTCTATACGACTTCACAAATGGGAAGACGAAGAGGGGAAACACGCTTTCTGGCACTCTTCTGCTCACTTATTGGCAGAAGCACTTCAGGCACTTTATCCAAACACAAAATTTGGAATTGGTCCAGCCATTGAAAACGGTTTCTATTACGACGTTGATACGGGTGATGCCGTCATTACAGAAGCAGATTTGCCAATTATCGAGAAAAAAATGTTAGAGTTGGCTCGTGAAAAGAATGATTACATTCGATCAGAAGTTCCAAAAAAAGAAGCGTTGGCGTTTTTCAACCACGACCCTTATAAAGTAGAGCTAATCACAGACTTAGAGGATGGGACCATCAGTTTCTATAAACAAGGTGATTTCACCGATCTGTGTAGAGGACCCCATCTTCCATCCACGGAGCCCATTAAAGCAGTAAAAGTATTAAGTCTTGCAGGTGCTTATTGGCGTGGTGATGAAAAGCGCAAACAACTCACTCGTATCTATGGAATTACATTCCCCAAGCAAAAAATGTTGGAGGAGTATATGGTGCAGTTGGAAGAAGCGCTGAAAAGAGACCACCGCAAAATTGGTAAAGAATTAGATCTATTCACATTTAGTGCAAGAGTAGGACAAGGTTTGCCTTTGTGGATGCCGAAAGGAGCTATGCTTCGTGAAAGATTAGAGAACTTCTTAAAAAAAGTTCAAACAAAATACGGTTACGAACCCGTAATTACTCCCCATATTGGCGGCAAAGAGCTATACGTAACCTCAGGGCATTATGCTAAATATGGAGAAGATTCTTTTCAACCTATTCATACACCGGCAGAAGGAGAGGAATTTCTTTTAAAACCCATGAACTGCCCGCATCACTGCGAAATATACAAAGCGCGCCCTCACTCCTACCGAGATCTTCCCATTCGATATGCGGAGTTTGGAACAGTTTATAGATACGAACAGAGCGGTGAGTTACATGGATTGACAAGGGTAAGAGGATTTACGCAGGACGATGCACATATCTTTTGTAGGCCAGATCAATTAAAAGATGAATTTAAAAAAGTGATCGACATCATTTTTTATATTTTCAAAACTTTAGATTTTAAAGATTATGTAGCCCAAATCTCTTTGCGCGATCCCAACGACAAAGAGAAATATATTGGATCGGACGAAAACTGGGAAAAAGCTGAGCGTGATATTATTGAAGCATGCGAAGAGAAGGGATTAAATACGACTACAGAAATAGGTGAGGCTGCTTTTTACGGGCCTAAGTTAGATTTTATGGTGCGAGATGCCATTGGCAGAAAGTGGCAATTGGGAACTATTCAAGTGGATTACAACCTTCCAGAACGCTTTGAATTGGAATATATTGGCAAAGACAATGCACCCCACAGACCCGTTATGATCCACAGAGCCCCATTCGGTAGTATGGAACGATTTGTTGCTGTTCTTATAGAGCACACAGCAGGAAAATTCCCCTTATGGCTCACACCCGAACAGGCAGTTATTTTACCAATTAGCGAAAAATATAATGAATACGCAGAAAAAGTTTTAAATTTCCTGAAAAATTCCGATATTCGCGCCGTATTAGATGACCGTAATGAGAAAATCGGTAAAAAAATACGTGATAACGAGCTGAAACGCATACCATTCCTACTTATTGTTGGCGAAAAAGAAGTAGAAAGTGGAACGGTTTCTGTACGTAAACAAGGCGAAGGCGACCAAGGAACTCTTTCCATGGAAGAATTTGCTCAAATGATACAAAGAGAAGTAGCAGAATTATTAAAAGATTAACTACTACGATCAAAAAAATATAGGTGCATTTTGTCAATTTCATTGATTTTATGTATACTATTGAAGAAATATATTTATTTACTAACTAAACAAGAAAAGCTTGGCTATAAGACCTAGAAGAAATATTCCCTTCCAGAGGAGGACTGAGAGCGAACATAAGATAAATCAATACATTCGCGCACCACAAGTCCGCTTAGTAGGTGATAATATTGAAAACCCAGGAGTGTATTCTATTCAGGAAGCGATTAAAATTGCTGATCAGTTAGAATTAGATTTGGTTGAAATTTCCCCAAAAGCAGACCCTCCAGTTTGTAGAATCACCGATTATCAAAAATTTCTCTACCAACAAAAGAAGAGACAAAGGGAGCTCAAGGCGAAAACAGTTCAAGTAGTAGTAAAAGAAATTCGCTTCGGACCCAACACCGATGAGCACGATTACAACTTTAAGCTAAAACACGCTGAAAAGTTTTTGAATGAAGGGGCAAAAGTAAAAGCATTTGTCTTCTTTAAAGGAAGAAGTATCTTATTTAAAGAAAAAGGCGAGATTCTTTTACTAAAGTTTGCGCAAGATTTGGAAGAGATCGGAAAAGTGGAACAGTTACCACGTTTAGAAGGTAAAAGGATGACCATGTTTATCTCTCCCAAGAAACTTAAGAAGTAATTGCACATTAATCAACTTAATATATTTGTACAATGCCAAAGATGAAAACGAACTCAAGTGCAAAAAAACGTTTTACCATCACAGGAAGTGGAAAGATAAAACGTAAACATGCATTTAAGAGTCACATTTTGACTAAAAAGTCAAAAAAGAGAAAGAGAAACTTGACTAAAACTGGTCTTGTCCATAAAGCTGACGTAAACAACGTGAAGCACATGTTGGCAATGAAGTAATCAGTAAACAGTCAATAATTAATTTTTAAATCTGGATGAATTAGCTGAAAGATTCCAACGAAACGGAACGCTAACCATTCGAAAAACAGTAGAAAATGGCAAGATCAGTAAATGCTGTCGCTTCAAGAGCGAGAAGAAAAAAAATTTTAAAACTTACCAAAGGATATTTTGGTAGAAGGAAAAACGTTTGGACCGTAGCCAAGAATACTTGGGAAAAAGGTCAACAATACGCATATCGCGATCGCAAACGTAAAAAAGGACACTTTAGAGCACTTTGGATTCAGCGTATCAACGCAGCAGCTCGCATAGAAGGAGTTTCCTACAGCAAGCTAATGGGTGCAATGACAAAACAAAACATCCAGATCAATCGCAAGGTTTTAGCAGATCTGGCTGTAAACCATCCTGAAGCTTTCAAAGCTGTTGTAAAAAAAGCAATGAAATAACCAGTTTTGTTATCATACTTCAAAACGTCTTGGATCTTCTCTGAGACGTTTTTTTTTGATACTCAAGCCTCAATGAGAGATGGAAACCACAAAATCAGTATCGGGAAAACCAATTCATTTTTATATCTTTGTTTCTAGTTAAATCATACCGAATATCATCAGTGCCCATACAAATGAAGATCGAATGATTCTCCATACAAAAAACAATTTAGCCGCCAGTTGAGTAACAGACCGAAATCACTGATCCAAAAAATCTACGATCATGTTGGACATATCATTTGATCATTGATAAAAAAAATTACCGAAATATGAAGATTGCATTAATAGGATATGGAAAAATGGGTAAAACCATTGAAAAAATTGCAGAATCGAGAGGACATGAAATAGTAGCACGCATAGATCCCACCACAGGAGAAGACTTCTCATCCAAAGAGTTTAAAACTGCTGATGTAGCAATAGAGTTTACCATGCCTGAGGCAGCGTTCAACAATTATATGGAGTGTTTTAAAGCCAATATACCCGTGGTAGCTGGAACTACAGGATGGCTGGAAAAACTTCCTGAAGTAAAAGAGTGGTGTGCCAACAAAGGTCAAACATTCTTCTATGCTTCTAATTTTAGTGTGGGCGTAAATATTTTCTTTGAAATCAACCGCCAATTGGCACGATTGATGAACAGACAACCAGATTACGAGGTAGATGTAACTGAAGTGCATCACATTCATAAGTTGGATGCGCCAAGCGGTACAGCCATCACTATAGCAGAAGGTTTGATAGAAAATTTAGATCGAAAAAACAAATGGGAACTAGAAAATCAATCCGCCGATGATGTAATAAATATTCATGCCATCCGTGAAGATGAAGTTCCAGGAATACATACCGTTAAATATGAGTCGGATGTGGACGAAATAACCATACACCACAATGCCAAATCACGGCAAGGCTTTGCTTTAGGAGCTGTTTTGGCTGCAGAATATGCTGCAAAGAATAAAGGTTTCCTGACTATGAAAGAGATGTTAAAATACTAAGATTCACCAACGCATAAAATTCAGATAAATTATTGATATGCAACACACACCAAAAGCTCGTTTGATCAGGTTTATTATTGCAGCCGTGATCTATTTATTAATGGTTATTTGGATTGGCAACTACTGGCTATTACCTGGTCTGCTTATTGTATTTGATGTCTATATCAGCAAAAAAATCCCTTGGACTTTTTGGAAAAAGACAAAAGATGGCAAAAAACCTGCGGCATGGATAGAGTGGATAGATGCTTTGTTATTTGCTTTGGTGGCAGTTTATATTATCAATCTATTTTTCTTTCAAAACTATAAGATTCCCACTTCTTCACTTGAAAAAACCATGCTTGTGGGTGATCACCTCTTCGTGAGCAAGATGAGTTATGGTCCGCGAATGCCAATCACTCCCATCGCCTTTCCATTGGTGCAAAACACTTTCCCCATAATTAACACCAACTCATACACAGAATGGCCTAAATGGGATTACAAACGATTAAAAGGGTTTAGTGATGTGAAGCGTAATGATATTGTGGTTTTTAATTTTCCCACAGGTGACACGGTTCCTTTTCTTCACACCAACCCCGACTATTACATTACAATTCGTGAGTTAGGCTTAAGTCAACTCTCTCAAAATCCCAGCCTGATAAAAGATAAACAATTTACTTCTGAATATGCATTTCGACAATTTGTAAACAGCCTTGGTCGCTCTATCGTGAAAGAACATCCTGAAAGTTTTGGAGAAGTTCATTTTCGTCCTGTAGACCGTAGAGACAACTATGTGAAGCGTTGTGTTGCTCTTCCTGGAGATACTTTTCAAATAAAGAGCAATCATATTTTTATCAACGGCCAAGCAGTACAAAATCCAGAAGGAGTTCAACACAATTATCATGTGATAACCGATGGAACTTTATTAAATCAACGTTTTTTTGATCGTCTTGAGATTTCCAACGATGATAGAAATCAAGGTGGAGTTGGGCCTCATTACATACTTCCGCTAACTGCTGAGATGGCAAAACAAGTTGCTTCTTATAAATTTGTGCAAAGTGTTGAAATAGATGAACAGAAACCGTCAAGTGCTCGTGAATCGGTGTATCCTTTCAGCGAAAAATATCCTTGGAGCCGTGATAATTATGGCCCTTTGGTTATGCCAAAAGAAGGTGTAACTGTAGCTCTAAATATGGATAATATACTTCTTTATGAACGTATCATTACCGCTTACGAAGGCAACGAGCTTAAAGTAAAAGATAATACCATCTACATCAATGGAGAAAAAGCAGAGAACTACACTTTTAAAATGAACTACTACTTCATGATGGGTGACAATCGTCATAAATCTGCCGATTCAAGGTATTGGGGATTTGTGCCAGAAGATCATATTGTAGGTCGCCCCATTTTGGTG
>CAZJDS010000024.1:15248-17328 GCA_964544795.1 uncultured Alkaliflexus sp.
ATTAAATAAAGACAAAAGCTTCCCATCAAATATACGTTGGAATAGATTTTTCAAATTAGTAACAGGTGAATAAATTGGTAAAAAAAAGGATATTCACTATTTTTTGGATTGCATTGGGGATTTTTATAGCAGATGTTACTTATAGATATGGCTTCGAATTTTTAGCTGTACCCACCTCCTCCATGCAATCAACCATTAAAGCAGGAGACAACGTTTGGGTGAATAAACTTAAACCTGGACCTCGTTTTTACTCCAATAAAATTAAGAATTACTTTCGGTTAAAGTTGGGCAAAGAGTTAAAATACAATGACATCATTGTATTTAATTTCCCAGATGCCGATACTGCTTTCACAGAAAAACCAGGAGAAAGTTACTATCTTCTAAAACGTCAATCGGCTGTGGTGGACAGCATTGTCCAGCAAGAGAAGTGGGGTAAGTTAATGGCTTTAAAGGTACATCAAAGGCCTCGAATGATTAAACGCATTGTGGGCTTACCTGGTGATACCATTGTCATTAAAAATGGGCATTTAATGGTGAATGGGAGATTGTTTGAAGAGCCTTCTACAGGTTTAAACGCATACAATTGGACAGGAGATACTGCTGTAATTCAAGAGTTAGAGGATCTTTTGAAACGACCTATTCCCATAAAAGAAATAGACCATAAAATAGTAATCCATCTGATCAATAATGAAATTCCAAAATTGGAAAAATGGAAAGGAGATTTTTCTCAAACAATTATCTTTCGAGGCGTTTACGATCCAAACGTTTACCCTTTTTCCAAAAACAGAAGATGGAACTCAGATAATATGGGACCCATCATTCTTCCTAAAAAAGGAGATCATATACAACTTACTTCAAAGAATTTTGATCTTTATAAACGTTTGGTCAACGTATTTGAACGCGAAGATATTCAGCTAAAGGGAGATTACCTTTTCAACAATAATATTCCTCTGAGCAAATACACTTTTAAGATGGATTACTACTGGGTTCATGGAGACAATAAGCCTCGATCGTTCGACAGCAGATATTGGGGTCCCGTACCAGAAAATCATATAGTTGGAGTGGTGAGGCCTTAACCTCACCACTTTTTTATTATTCCAACCAAATGTTTTGCAAAACCAGTTTAATCCCTTCCAAAGAACTCTTCTCAATGGGTGCTTTAACAGTTACCTGAACTGTCTCAACAGCCTTCCAATCAAAGGGCTTTGATGGTTGATAAGAGGAGTAGTACGAAAGAAAGTCAGGAAAAGGGCGGGGGATTATCGCAAACTTCGCTTCTGAAAAATCAGAAAGATTCAATGTGTATAACTTGTCGGTAGATTTGAGATTGAATTCTATAGATCGCACATTACCCAACTTATCCTGCAAAGCTATTTCAAGCAGTACATCTTCTCCACCAACATTTCTACCCTGAACAACCAAGTTTTCTTTGTTAGTAAAACCCGCTTTTCTACCTCCCACACGTTGGTTCAAATAGAATTTGAATGTATAAACTTTAGATACTTCTTGATTATAACGGGAGGTCACATCAAAGTCCATGGAAAGCACATCCTCATTTGGTATAAAAACAGATTTTAACTGCACACCTGGATGCCATGATTGAAATGACCTTTCCCAATCAGAAGCGGCGTTCCACAAAATAATAGGAGAATCTGATGCAAACAACTTAATTTCGTAAGTAGAACGATCGTACATTGCCCAGTCGGAAATTCTACCTGATAATCCTGAAGGAAATGTGCGCCACTCCTCTCCCACTTTAACCATGATGTTGTATTTAATTACACCTGGTTTCATCAGCTTCTGAGGCAAGATAACTTCGTAGATATTTTGATATGTACTCGTCGCTTTTTCCAAAGAAGTACCTCCAGAAGAATTCACCATTTGCACCTCAACTTCCAATGGCTTTTGAAGGCTCATAACTTCGAACTTGATTGAGATTGGTTGGTCGGTAGAAAATTCTGAAGAAGTTAAATCAGAAACCACCAATTTTTTAAGATCCGATTTGGGTGCAACAAACTCTCCCAATCTGATGTTTTTAAAAGCAGTTTCTGCATTTAATTTGGTTTTTATCTTAGATGAA